>JBFMAP010000244.1:0-1000 GCA_040755655.1 Microcaldota archaeon | reverse complement strand
ACAGAATCAGGCTGGCGGACAAAGGGCACAAACTTCTCAAGCAAAAGAGGGATGTGCTCATAATGGAGTTCTTCGCCATCCTGGAGCAGGCAAAGGACATACGCGGGGAACTCAACAAGCAGATGGGGCGCTCGTTCAACTCCCTCGCAATCGCGGAGGCGTATCACGGAATTTTCGAAGTCGAGAGCGCGGCGATGGTAGTGAAGAAAGTTTCCAATGTCGAGATAAAAGTGAAAAATGTCATGGGCGTGAAGATTCCTGATATTAGTGGAAGATATGTTAAGAAATCGGTTATGGAGCGCGGGTACAGTTTCGTGGGCAGTTCTGCGAAAATTGACGAGGCGTCGGACGCGTTCGAGACCTCGCTCGGAACCATCATCGAACTCGCGAAAACCGAGAACGCGCTCAAGAAACTCATACGCGAAATAGAGAAGACGAAGAGGCGCGTGAACGCGCTCGAGTACGTCCTTCTCCCGAGGTTGAAGGGGCAGGCGCGCTTCATCTCCATGAAGTTGGATGAGATGGAGAGGAGCGACTTCTTCACTCTGAAGATGATAAAGAAGAAGATGGCCGCGCGCGCGAAAAGCACTGGGGGATAGGCGCGCTATTTTTTCTTTCGTTTTTCTCTTTCAATTTTCTTCTCCACCGCGTCCTCAACCAAAAACTTCTGCTGCGCGCCGTATAATACCAGCGAGAGAACGTAAAGAAGAACCACGGGAATTAAAAGAAGCGCGCGCGCGCTTTTGCTCTCGTCGCTTATCATGAGGACTACCGCGACGAACATCGCCATCGCGGCGAACAGGTGCGGCTTGAGGTAAAGGAGGTCTTTCGGTTTCACGGAATCACGAGGAGGATATGCACGCAATTGTTATATTATTATCATGTCATATAATAGCTAGGGATTAATATGTATGCACAAGATCCAAAGAAACAAAAAATAAAAGGTAAGAGCAAAAATGTTCCGGAAGCGGTTGGTTTCAAAATGGAGCAGGGAGTAACG
>JBFMAP010000243.1:0-1023 GCA_040755655.1 Microcaldota archaeon | reverse complement strand
ACAGCGGCCTGTCAAAAAAATCAACGACCCTGACCCTGAGCGACATTATCGAGAGGCTGAAGCGCGCGCTGATGAGCGGCGTGGTGTCGTTGACGCTGAACACCTGCTTCGTGCTTATGGTTTTTCCCATGTACAGCACGCTCACAGAGTAGGAATAGTTAACGCAACTGTCAGGCGCCTGGTCCACGATATGCATTCCGCATATCCCCAAATCGTTACTGAGGCACGTCTCCTTGTCGTCGAACTTCTTGCACGCGTTCTTCTGGTAAGAAATCGTAACGAGCGCGCCTGGCAGAGGCCGCCCATTCTTATCCGTTGCATTCACCGTAATGTCCGCTGCCCACCCTGCGAAAACAGGGCTCGCGAGCAGCAGAAACAGCAGCGCAGCCACTACAAATCGCATAACAATCGCTATCCTCTCACGCGCGCGGTATAAAAAGTTTTGCAATGCGCACCGCCTTCCGCGCCACACCGACCGCATCCTCCCCAAAAATCACGACAGATGGCTCTTTCCCCACGTTCGCGGTATAATAAATTGCATCAGGAATGCCACGCGCACGCGCGCCTCTCACCGCCTCATTCGTAGCCCACCCCAAACTCTTCCCCTCGCGCCCGCTTATCCCGCTCGGCTCCCTCATCCTTTCAACGCGCGCGACGCGCAACCCCATCTTTTCGCACGCGCGCAGGATTTCAGGCGAGTACGCGATGTTCACAGCCGCGCGCCTCCTCTCGTCGAATTTCATCATCTCAACAATCATCCGCGCCACGTGGGACGACGCGCCGAAATCCACTTCCCCCAAACTTCTCGCGCGCCCGCGCGCAGCGCGAATTCTCCCAACAACCCCGACAACCTCTTTCTCGCTTTTCGCATCACGCAGCGCATAACCAATATTGCTTCCAATCTCAGGAATCAGTTTCGCAAACCCCTCGCAACTCTCGACAAGTGAAAGCGCGCGCTTAACATTTTCAACAACAGTTCCTCTCTCGCCCTCGTAAACTCTCATCCCTCGCGCGCTAGAGAAC
>JBFMAP010000242.1:0-1038 GCA_040755655.1 Microcaldota archaeon | reverse complement strand
GAGGGTGGAGGGCTCGGGCAAACTTCTGAAACTTGTCGTGGACATCGGGACAGAGGAGAGGCAGCTGGTCGCAGGGATTGCGGAGTATTACGCGCCAGAGGCGCTCATAGGAAAGAATATAGTCGTGCTCGCGAACCTGGAGCCGAAAATGATACGCGGAATCCCATCGAACGGGATGATACTCGCCGCAGACGGCGGAAGGGTCTCGATACTCACGGTTGATGGGGACGTGCTGCCCGGAACGCCTGTAAGGTGAACGTTTCGTGTGTTGGTGTGGTAATCAAATGAAGTTTTTGGTCGAGGGCGAGATGTCTCTTGGGCGCGAGAGGAGGAAATTCACGAAAGAGGTGGAGGCGCCGAGCGAAGGCGTTGCGCGCGAGAGGGTTTATGCCGAGATGGGGAGCAGGCATGGTTTAAATAGGCGCAGGGTGAAGATAACGAGCGTGGGCGCGAAGCAGTAGTTAATTTATGTGGTGGTTCTGTGGCTGAGAAAAACACGAAAGGCGCTGGCGCGAAGGGCGGCGGCGAGGGTAGGGACCGCGAGGCTCTTTCAAGGGTTGTTTACGAGGCGCAGGTGTGCCAGCAGCAGGCGCAGGCGCTCCAGCAGCAACTCTCAGCAATCCGCGCGAGCGCGACAGAGATAGAGGCGACGCTCGAGACGCTGAGGGCGATGGGCGGGATGAAGGACGGCAATGTTCTTGTGCCAGTGGGCGCTGGCGTGCAGGCGCGCGGGAAAATCAGCGATACTGAAAAGGTCTTGTACGAGTTGGGCGCTGGCGTGATTGTTGAGAAGAGCGTGGCAGAGGCGATAAGCGCGCTCACTGAAAGGAGGATCAGCCTCCAGAACGCGCGCAGCGAGATGGAGCGCGGGCTCAGCGAGCTCGGGGGCAGGCTGCAGAAGCTCGACGCAGAGGCGAAGCGGCTGGTCGGCAAGATGAGGGGGTCAGGTGTTCAACCTCCTGAAGAATAAGATTTCCTCTTTCATAAGTTCCTTTTCCAAAAAGACAGAGGAGAGAATAGAGGAGAAGGAAAAAGAAG
>JBFMAP010000241.1:0-1050 GCA_040755655.1 Microcaldota archaeon | reverse complement strand
CATTTACCGCTCGAAAAAATGAAAAGTTTAAATACCCGCAAACCGCAATACTGACTCGCAAAAGGCGACCAAGCAGAAGAAAATGAAAACGTGAAAACGTTCAGTCAGCCAGTGATATTTATGCTTTTCGAAAACATCCTCAACTGGTTCAGGAAAATTTTCAAATTCGCAAAGAGCAGGAAAAATGAGATACGGCTCGGGATATACGGGAGTCCGAACACAGGGAAGACCACGCTCGCGAACCGCCTCTCGATGGAGTGGGTGGGCGAGGCGGTCGGGCTCGTCTCGGAAATCCCGCACGAGACGCGCTCGGTGCAGAGGAAGGAAAAAATCACAATCACGAACAACGGAAACATGCTGACACTGAACCTCTACGACCTCCCGGGCGTCGCGACGAAGGTTGATTACAGGATTTTCCTGCCCTACGGGTTCGAGGCAGAGGAGGCGCGGCAGCGCGCGAAGGAGGCGACGCGCGGCATCGTCGAGTCCATCAGATACCTTGACGAGATAGACGCCGCGCTCGTCGTTGTCGATTCCACGGCCGAGCCGCTCAGCCAGGTGAACCTCACTCTCGTAGGGAACCTCGAGGCGCGCAAAATCCCCTTCCTGCTCGTGGCGAACAAGACAGACCTTCCTGACGCGAAGCCAGAGGCGGTTCAGGCCGCGTTCCCTGAGTACAGCGTCGTCCCGCTTTCCGCGCTCACCGGAAGGAACATGGAAAAACTCTATTCCGAAATAACGGAAAAACTCGTGTGAAAAACAAATAACAAAAACAAAAAAAAAACAAACGCGCGTCGACGCGCGCGGCGCGAGGTCGGTGTTTGTTTTGGTGTGAAGCGCGAGTTGGTTGTTGATGTTGTATTCAAGGTTGCGCGCGAGGTTGACGTGCGAGCGAGATGTGTTGTTTGTTGTTGGCGCGCGCGAGTGCGTGCGCGTGTCGCGTCTGCGAGTTTGAGTTTGTAGTTGGTGTTGCTATGCTTCACAAATGCGTCCGCTGCGAGCGGCTTTACGGGGATAATGCGCACGAGCTCAGGGACGGGTGCGAGTGCA
>JBFMAP010000240.1:0-1051 GCA_040755655.1 Microcaldota archaeon | reverse complement strand
TTGTTAGCTTTGATGATAATGGAAAGAGGAAACACTATCATACACGAAGGAAAAACCACCGAGCAGCTTGTGAGAGAGTCAGAAAGAGAAAGTTATGCAACTATCCTTGCAAAGGCAATGTTGAAAAAACTCGACGAGGAAAAAAATCCTCTTGCGATTTCTAGCGATGGTTTCAAAGACCCACCTGTCGACAGAGCCAACTACATGAAGGCGGTTAGGCGAACAGAACTGGGAACTCAATTAATGGGCAGCGCGCACTTCCACAACAGGCCGAGAAAAAACATTTTGTAAACACGAAAACTTACATGGAAATTGAGGATGAGCGCATAACTCGGTTCACTTCGCGTCTTTCTTCCTTTCCATCAGCCTCTTCCCGAGCTCGGCCTTGCCCGCCATCTTTTTCTTGAACTCCGCGAGCTCGTCCGGCTTCATTATCCTGTCGAGCACGAACGTGGCGAACTCCTGGCTCGTCTGCGCCGCGTTCAAAATGATGCTCTGCGCCTCCGGAATCGAGAGCCTGATTGAGTGCGGCTCCAGAACCTCCACTCCGATGGGGCTGTAGAGGACCGCGATGCCCACGAGCGATGCAAAATCCTTGGTGAGAACCTTCACTTCTGCAGATGTGGAGAACATCTCGTTGAGCTCGATTATCTCCTCTATCTCGCCAACCGCGTAAATTACTCCTCTTTCCTTAGTGATGCGCGAGACGAACTCGACCATAGTGTTCTGCACCACTTCTTTCGAGTTCCCGTGGACGTCGAAGTAAAGCAGCGCGAGAACCCCACCGCTCTCGACCGCCTCGCGCGTGACCTGTTCAACTGATTTCATCCCGCACCCCTATTTCAGCCTCTTCAGCATCCCGTTCTCGACAGCGAACCTGTGGCTCTGGTTTCTCGGGCACACGTGCACGTTGCCCTCGCTGCCTGGCTCGAGCCTTACCGAAATCCCCTCCTCAGAAAAGAACAAAGGGCAGGCCATTATGATGTTGTCCCCTTTCACTGTCATTTTACCACTTCTCCTTTAGAGTGAGGACTTTTTGCGCGCTGACCTT
>JBFMAP010000239.1:0-1053 GCA_040755655.1 Microcaldota archaeon | reverse complement strand
AGCTCGCTGCAGAATTTGACGCTTGATGAGTATAAAACATACATTTAATAAGTACTAAACGCACATTATACCTCGAGGCGGTTGAAATGGCGCTTAACGTGAACCTGGGGGAACCATACGAGAATTTCATAAGGGACATTATGAGGAGAGGCTATGCCTCGAGCCAGACCGAAGTCATAAGGCAGGCGCTGACGCTTTACAGGCGGGAGATGGAATCCGGTGAGGAGAGGCTCGTTGCGAAGGCGGTTGAACGCGAGATGAAGCTCATCCGCTCCGGAAAAATGAAAACCATTCCGCTGAAGGACGTGAAAAAACAATTCGGGCTTTGAGATGAAAGTCTCGTTCTCGGAAAAGGCAAGGGCGGATTTTTCACGAATGGACGCGGGCACCCGAAGGGTTTTCTATTCGCACATCGAAAAGTTGGAAAGGGTAACCCCGAGAAAACACCTGCGTTTCGGAATTCCTTTCTTCGTGGAGAACGTCGGAAGCCAGGGGAGAATTGTTCTATCGTTTGACGAGAGCGAAATCATCGTGATTCGCTGCTTCAGGATACATAAAGAGTACGAGAAGTGGTACAATGCATTTCGATAACTAGCTCCCCATCATCTTCTCAGTGAGCTCCTCTTCTGCAAGGCCGAACGCCTCCCCTAATTTCGCGCCTTCCCCGGCGCCTGACACGAAGTTGTCCTGCCCTCCCCCCTTCCCGTTCATCTTCGAAAACGCCTTGTCCGCTATCTCCTTTATGCTTATGAACGTGTCCGGGCTCTTCGCAATCATGAGGAACCCCCTATCGCCTTCCTTGTTCCCGAACAAAACTACTGTTCTCCCGGTCTTCACGAGTTCGCCTGCCTTCTCCTGAAGCTTCTTCGAGTCCAACCCCGCCAAAAGCTTCGAGTAGAACTGGAAATCCCTTAGTTTTGCGGGCTTCATCTCCTCGAGAATCCTGTCGTTTAAGGACTTCACGGCCTGTTCCAGCTTTTCCTTCTCCGCCCTCAGGTTCCCCGCAGTCCTCACGAGCTTGTCGGAGGTGGTTTGAAGGACCGAGCACGCACG
>JBFMAP010000238.1:0-1059 GCA_040755655.1 Microcaldota archaeon | reverse complement strand
ACCGGGTCTCGCTCACATATGTACGGATTTTGTGGCTGATTTTGCAGAGAAAAATAAAACCGCTTCCAAAGAGCTTTTCGAACTCCTGCTCCATCCGAACACAAAAAAGTACGCGATGGAGATGGACTATTCCTCAAGGCTCAAACCCGCGCAGCTTGAAAAGCTGGTCAACAAACTATCCGGCTCACAAAAATTGGGCGATATTCTGAGAAAAGCACTCCTCGAAAAAAATCTTGTGAACGTGGTTGCTGCGAAAGGCGATAAATCTGTCGTAACCGCGGAAAAGAAAGGATCAAAATCGCGCTTGAAAATTTAACGCCTGCGCGCCACTACTCGTCTTGCTTCTCGCGCAAAACAAGGTTCGAATTTCGAACCAACCGAGAAAGTATTATTAATCTTCACGGGCATATCCTTAGACGTGAATCGCGACGAATTTCGAACCTGATTTGTGTTTCGGAGGTGGGGCGGATGATTGAAACTGGATTCGGAAGTTTTGAGGATGTTGTCAAACCATACTACGCCGGACTGGCTTCGAAGCCAACCGCCGGGCTTCTGGCCGAGATGTCCAAGTTCGGGAATAAAAATTATTTTACACTGGAAAAACTCCTCGGTTCAGAAAACAAAAAAGTCAGATACGGCGCGGCGGTAGCGATGGCGCTCTCACAGGATAATCTGCCTGGGGTGAGAATCGCGACGCTCGCGAGCATCGCAAGGGACCCCAAAACAGAGCTCGAGCTTGTGCGCGTCTGCGTGGATGCCGTGGCAAAGCTCGCTGAAACGAATAAGACCGCCGCCGAGGAACTGGTCTCGCTTGCGCTCAACCCGCGAACGTCAAAGCGCGCGCTGGAAATGATGCCGGCCAACAACTACGAGATGCACGTGGACCTGTTCAAGCAGGCGGTCTCGAAGCTGATGAACTCGGAAGGCGCCGAACAGAAAACCGCGACGCGGATACTCCAGATGTTCAATGGTAATTTTTATACCGTGGCTGATCCAAAAGACCCCAAACTCCAAGGAATGGTGAGAGGCGCGCTCAAAGGCGAGTTCGCATACCCGGAG
>JBFMAP010000237.1:0-1060 GCA_040755655.1 Microcaldota archaeon | reverse complement strand
AGTAATAAGTGCAAGTTCTATTACAAGAAAATATAAATCGGATGGATTCAGCATGATTTTGTTCTCTTTTAATAAGTTATCATCATATTCTTATCGTCAATTTCTTCTTATTTCCCCAACAAGATAGCAATATTCATCAGGTGAAGTTGGGGTGGACCCCATTGGCTGGACAAAAAACGGGGTGGTTTAAGGTGGAAAACGGGGTGGTTAACAGGCGCTGCCTGACGAGTATGTCAGCTGCCTGAACAACCCGCACGCGCGGCGCGTGCGCGCGCGCGCGTATGCGCGCGTACGCGAGGACGTTCCCGGTTTCCATTCCACAACTCTACCTCCTCTCGACGCGGAATTTTCATCTCCTGAACCTCCGCCTTCCTGTGCGTGTGGGCGTCGCATGCACGCATACAGGGCAGACACGGCGGCTAATAGCCGTCAGGACGCTTTATTCGCCCTCTGCCGCGTTTTCACCGCCAACGCCACGTTATCACCTTTCCCGCGCGTTTGCAAGCGCCACGCGCGTTTTACGCGCCTCACGCGCAATACACCCGCGCGGGCGTGAGGTAGCCCAGCGCCTGGTGCGGACGCTCTTCGTTGTCGAAGCTGAAATACGCCCCAGGCTCCCGCCCTGCCTCCCACACGCCGGTACCGTGTCTGTCGACAGGCAGGTAGTCCTTAAGATAGACCGGAGAATGGGGTCTGCGGAGAATGGGGTCTGAGCTTGAAAATTGAATTTTGGAGTGGGAGTCTGCGAGAATGGGGGTCCGAGAAGGAGAACGAGAAGAGGAGAATGGGGGTCTGCGCCAGAATGGGGGTCTGAGCTTGAAAATTGAATTTTGGAGTGCCTGTGCGGACAGGTCTGCTTGCGCGCTGCCTGACTTTGCCGGGAATTGATTTCTGGCGATGGAAGCGGCAATAAATTGATAACATCCCGAAGTTGCAGGAACCCGAAAATCGCCATGACTGCGATGGCGCGAGCGAAAATTTCATCACTTACTTACGAGGGCGATTCGAAGGATATGGCAATAAACGTTCATGTTGATGTTTGATGACTGAAATGACGAAA
>JBFMAP010000236.1:0-1100 GCA_040755655.1 Microcaldota archaeon | reverse complement strand
AAACTTTGCGCGGGCCACGGGGCGCGTTCATACTCTCGAAAGAGAAGCACGCGCAGGCAATAGACAAGGCGGTTTTCCCAGGCCTGCAGGGAGGGCCTTTCGAGCACAGCATCGCTGCAAAAGCAGTGTGCTTCAAGGAGGCGGCAACTCCTGAATTCAAGGAATATGCACACCAAATCGTAAGGAACGCGCGCGCCCTCGCCGATGAACTTCTCGCGCTCGGGTTTGATTTGGTTTCAGGGGGCACCGACAACCACCTGATGCTCGTCGACCTCACGAAGAAGAGCGTCACTGGGAAGGACGCGCAGAACGCGCTCGAGGAGGCGGACATCATAGTAAATAAGAATATGGTGCCGAAGGACACGCGCTCGCCGTTCATAACAAGCGGGCTGCGCATAGGGACGCCAGCGCTCAGCACGCGCGGGATGCGCGAGGGCGAGATGAAGCACGTAGCGAGTTTGATTGCAAAGGTAATTGCGAATATAAATGATGCAGGCGCAAAGCAGAAAGTCAAGGCAGAAGTTAATGAACTGTGCGCGCGCTTCCCCATCTATCCCGAGTTAAGGAAAAGGTACGGCGTGAAATAAGCGAGTTGATTTCGTGGTTGCGAAACTGATTGACGGAAAGAAAATTGCTGATGAGATTCTCGAGGAGGTAGCCTCGGAAGTGAAAAAACTCAAAACAAAGCCGAAGCTCGCGCTCATCAGGGTTGGCGAGGACGCGGCCTCGAAAATTTACCTGAAAAAGAAGGAGGGGGCGTGCGCGCGCGTCGGCATAATTTCTGAAAATTACGTTCTTCCGGAGGGCGCAGGCGAGGATGAGGTTCTCGCGCTCATCGAGAAACTAAACCGCGACCAGTCGTGCACAGGCATTCTGGTCCAACTCCCTCTCCCAAAACACATCAACGAAACCAGAGTGGTCTCGTCCATCGCGCCTGAAAAGGACGCGGACGGCTTCCACCCGGCAAACATCGGAAGGCTTCTCGAGGGCGACGAGGCGCGCGCGCCCTGCACGCCGAGCGGAATCATCGCTCTGCTTGAGAGAAGCGGCGTGAAACTCGAGGGAAAGCGCGCCGTGGTTGTTGGAAGGAGCATGATTGT
>JBFMAP010000235.1:0-1106 GCA_040755655.1 Microcaldota archaeon | reverse complement strand
CCTTCTTTTTGTGGGTTGGAGTGGAGATTAGGCGCGTCTGGAAGTTTTTCATGAGCGCGTGAAGTTCCGAAAACAGTTCGTCAAGCTCCTCGTTCGAGCCATGGAGCACGCGCGTCGCAAGCGGCACGAGACTCTGGAAACTCTGCGCGGAATACTCCACGCAGTGCCTCTTTCCCTCATCCAACTTGTGCATGCCCATATCCGCAATTGAATAAGTTATCTCCCTTCTGCCGCCTGTTTCGTTTTCAGAGAGCGCTGGAGTTATGAGCCCCTGTTTCTCCATCCTGCGGAGCAATGGATAAATTGCGCCTGCGCTCGGCTTCCACGCGCCCCCGCTTAGGCGCTCCACGCGCTCAACAACCATTTTCCCTGAAACAGGCTGCGCGCTCGCCTCTGCGAGAATAAATAACTCCAATAAGCCCTTCGCGAACATTTTCATATATCGAGATGTATATAGGAAGCGATATATAAATGTTTCGATATTGAAATTATTTGCCTAAGCACCATTTCTCGTACTGCTTATGGTTCCCGACAAATTCTATGCGTTTGAGTTTTCTGTCTTCGAATATCTTAAAAATTATGCGATAGCCAGCTATCTCTTCAACAAAATAAGGCAGTCCGTGTTTCAAATGCCGGGATCCAAGAGGCTGCTGGAGTTGGAAAATCTTTTTCATTATTCTGAGTTGAACTGCTTTGTCGAAATCCTTGAAATGCTCATCCCAGCCTGCTGCAAAATCGACGGAGTACCCGGCCATCTGATCACTCCTTGGCAGAGCGCAGATGAGGGTATTTCTTCAGGACGTCCTCCAGGGATTCGGTCTTGCGTTTTCCAGATGCTATTTCTTCCTCTATCCTCTCGATTTTCCTTGCGACGAGTTCTGCCTCGACGCTTTCAACGAGTTTGTATTTGTCGTTGAGTTCGAAAATGCCTATGCGGAGCGCGTCTGTTTTTGACCTCGCGATACCCAACTCCACTGCCTTCTCGAGAACCAATTCGGCGAAACCAGTCAGTTCTACCGTTGTTTTCATAGTTAAACACCCGCTAAATAGATAGTTAATTAACTATATAAATTTTTCGATGCTCAACAGGTTAGGCTCTGTAACTA
>JBFMAP010000234.1:0-1143 GCA_040755655.1 Microcaldota archaeon | reverse complement strand
AAATCACGAGAAAGCCAATCAGAAAGCGGTAGAACGCGATGATGAACGGGTTTGTCTCGGCGAGCACGAATTTCGTTATTATCGGGTTCGTTCCCCAAATTATTGCGGCTATCGCCACGAGTAGCATCGCGTATGTCCGCTTGTTCATGGGCAACACCGAAACGCGCGCCTATTTTTTCTTCTTCCTAACCTTTTCCTCGCCAGCCCCTCCGCCGAGCGCGTCGTAAATCCCGACGCGTATGTACTCGCCGTAGAAGTTGCTGATGGGGGATATGATGAAGTTCACGATTGGTATCAGGCCGGGTATGAGCATAATGATTCCCCATATGATGTTGGTGAGTATGTTGGTTACCAGCACCTCGATGACGCGCCCCTCCGTGATTTTCCACGATTCTGCAAGCGCGTCGCTCGTGCGCGCCAGTTTCCTCGAAAGGAAAATAGGGACTGCGACGCTGAGCCTTATGGCGTTATACACCACGACGACCATGTAGGCGCCGAATACCACCATTCCAGCCAGAATTAAAAACTGCATTGCGATAGAAAGGAGGAAGAGCACAAGCGCGGCGGCCGGTATCAGGAGGAATCGCGTGTTGTACAACGAGAAGAAAATGTATATCGCGTTCAGGACGTGAAGCCAGATGTAACTCAAATATCTGTTGAAGTCAAAAGGCTGCGCGGGTATTTTTTTGGAGTCAAGGGCGTTTATTGCGATGTTCGCTGAAACGTACATTATGGCCAAACTCCCGATTAAAGAGACAACGAAAACGCCGAGGACTGCCGAAATGGCGGCGCTTGAAGACAGAGATTCAAACTTTTTCGCAAAATCTTGCGAATCCGTAGCGCCGGTTGGCAGAGGAAAAAAGACGGCTATGAGCGTCACCATAACCAGCACGATGGCTAGCAGGGCGCCGTACCACTTCCAGCTTCTGTTGTCGCTTATCCACGAATAAGAAAACCTGAAGATGTCCAGCAAATCCACAAAACCACCCCAACCTCGCATTATTTTTTCTTTTCCTTCTTCATTTTTAAAATCTCTTGGACCTCGCGCGCGTCCACCCTCAAACGATGCTTCGCCATTATGCGCGAGAAATCGCCCTTCTCCTCTTCGATGATTTTCTTCAACTCCGCTCCGCTTACGCGCGT
>JBFMAP010000233.1:0-1184 GCA_040755655.1 Microcaldota archaeon | reverse complement strand
AATGGTTTCCTCAAGTCCGCGTCCGGTCCTGCCTTTTTCCAGATGCAAATTACGTTTCGCGTCGTCCAATTCCTTTTTCAATCTCGCCATGTTGTTCGCGTCCGCGTTTTTTCCTTTTTTCTTCTCGTCTTCCAACTCCCGTCCTATGCTTTTGACTTCTTTTTGAAGGTTCGCGAGTTTGCCGTATTTGTCCTCTATGCCCTTGATTCTACCCTCCAATTCCTTTTTCTTGCTGGGGTCGGTCTCGTTGCTGAGCGCGGCCTTCAGATCCTTCAACATCTGCTGGTCAACCCGCGCCTTTTCCAGTTCCCTTCTCGCGCCAAGTGCAAGAGATGCGGTTATCGCGCGCGAACTCATCTGGAAGCCGATGAGCGGGCGGATGCGCGCGCGCGGGATGCGGACCGCGGAGAAGTCGAACATCCCGAGAGGGTTGTATCCTGCGGCGCCCATTGCCACGAGAAGCAGGCCGAGGAGGAGGAACAGCGGGAAGCACGCGCCCAGCGTTATGCTGCCCATCGGGCTCGAGCCGTACGCGCCGCTGCTGTTGCTCGGGAGATACCGGTCGCTCCCTTTGTACATCGCGACAACTGATATGTTGTCTTTCGGAAAAATAGCGAAGGCATCGCCGTTGCTGTCGGTCCTGCTCTTTACTGTGCTCGCATCCGCAAAGCAGCAGCCCCTGTCGCACATCCACTCGGAAGGAAGGCAGAACCTGAAGGTTGAGGGGCCGCAGTACCGGCCGCCTGCGCTGTCGCAGCACCCGAGGTCGCATATCCTGCTGCCAGGCGGGCAGCCTGAAGGGCATTTTTGGAAATAGACGTCCTGATAAGGAAGCACGCCGGTAGTTTTCCTGAAATCGTCAACATAGTAAAGCGTCGCCTTTGCCTCCACTGTCCCCACGTTCTCGTTTGAGACGGTGGTGACCTCGATGTACGTGGGCAGTTTCCCGACGGCGCACGTCTGCCCCTGTGCGGGATTTGCTAGAATGAAAAGGAACAGCAAACAGGAAAAAGACAACCCGAACGCTCGCATGTTTTTCTATCTTCTTCGAAGTTTATATATTTATCTAGCCTGTAGGCTCTGTAGAAATCATCAACAGCAGCGCCACCGTCCACTGCGGCGAGCGCAATTTTTGCCTGTGGCAAAAATGCGCATTTGTTCGGTTCGCCGAACAAATTGCGCCC
>JBFMAP010000232.1:0-1218 GCA_040755655.1 Microcaldota archaeon | reverse complement strand
TCGTGATCAGCGACGAGTTAAATCACGGAAGCATAATTGACGGAGTGCGCCTCACGAAGGCAGAGAGAAAAATCTATACGCACAAGAACATGGAGGAGTTGGAGAAAATCCTGCAGGAGGTGAACGCGAAAACCTACAGGAGAAAAGTAATTATCACTGATGGAGTTTTCAGCATGGACGGGGACATCGCGCCCCTCCCGCTGATAGTAGAGCTCGCGGAGAAGTACGGCGCAATCTCGTATGTCGATGACGCGCACGGGGACGGCGTGCTCGGGGAGAACGGAAGGGGAATCGTTAATCATTTCAAACTCGAGGGCCGCGTTGATGTTGAGATGGGAACGTTCTCGAAGGCGTTCGGGGTTGTGGGGGGCTACGTTGCAGGAAGCAAAATATTGTGCGAATTTCTTAGAAACAAGGCGCGCTCGTTCCTTCTCACAGGCTCGCACCCGCCTGCGACAGCCGCAGCGTGCATCGCATCTCTTGAACTGCTCGAGCAGAAACCACAAATAGTGAAGAAACTGTGGCGGAACACGAAATTCTTCAAGAAAAGGATGAAGCAGTTGGGGTTTGACATCGGAGTGAGCGAGACGCCGATAACCCCTGTTATGACAGGCGACAGCGCGCTCGCGAACAAGTTCAGCGAGGAACTCTTCGCAGAGGGGGTTTTCGCGCTTCCAATCGTATATCCGATGGTCGCAATGGGAAAGGCGCGCATACGCACGCAAGTGAGCGCAGCGCATTCGCGCGAAGATTTGGAGCGCGCGCTCGCCGCGTTTGAGAAGTGCGGGAAGAAACTCGGGGTTATCCAGTGAAATCATGATAAGCGAGGAAGTGGAGGCGCGCGGGCACCTCATCGATTCGAAAATGCTCTCGAGAATTTTGGATGCGATACTTTACATGGGCGGGGACTTTTCAATTCAGAAATTGGAAGTTGGAAAGACGCACCGCGACAAGTCGTACGCGCGCATACTCGTCCTCGCTGATGGAAAAAAACTCGCTGGAATCGTGAGCGCGGTAAGGAAGATGGGCGCGACTCCGATGAGAAGCGAGAGCGTCAGGCTTGCGCGCGCGCCGCGCGACAATGTGCTGCCTGATGGCTTCTACTCAACAACGAATTTGGAGACATGGGTGAATCTCGGAAGTTGGGTGAAGGTGGATGAACAGAGGATGGACGCAGCAATCATCGTTGAGGGAAGGCGCGCGATATGCAAAAAGATG
>JBFMAP010000231.1:0-1223 GCA_040755655.1 Microcaldota archaeon | reverse complement strand
GAGATCGGGCGCGCGGGCAAAAAAGTCGAACTGAAGCGCGTGAAGGAAATTGAATCGCAAATCAACCACGATTTGATGGCGATGGTGCGCGCGCTCGCGGAAAAATGCAGGGCCGGCGCGGGCGGGTATGTTCACCTGGGCGCGACGAGTTATGACATCGAGGATACCGCGACCGCGCTCATCCTTCGCGACGCGGTAAACGCACTGGAGAAGCGGGCAGCGCGCGTCCGCGATGTGCTGATTTCGCTTGCAAAGAAGCACAAGAAAACTGTGTGCATAGGGAGGACGCACGGCCAGCACGCCGTTCCCACCACTTACGGGATGAAGTTCGCTCTTTATGTTGAGGAGATGAGAAGGAATCTCGAGAGATTGGATGAGGTTAAGAAGAGGATTTACGTCGGGAAAATGACCGGCGCGGTCGGCACGATGGCGACGCTCGCCGAGATAAACCCCGCGAAGGCAGAGGAGGTTCAGAACATTCTGATGCGCGAATTGGGATTGACTCCTGCGCGCGTGACGAACCAGGTGGTGCAGAGGGACAGGCACGCGGAAACGGTTTTTGTTGTGTGCTTGGTTGCGTGCGCGCTTGAGAAAATCGCAAAAGAAATTAGAAACCTGCAGAGGAGCGAGATTCTCGAGGTGGCAGAGCCCTTCAAGTCAAGGCAGGTAGGGAGTTCCACGATGCCGCAGAAGAGGAATCCCCACAGGTGCGAGAGGGTATGCGGGCTTGCGCGCGTCGTCCGCGGGAACCTCCTCGTGACTCTTGAAAATATTCCGCTCGAGCACGAGCGCGACCTCACGAACTCCGCGAGCGAGCGCATAGCGATTCCTGAGGCGTTCATGATTACGAATTACATGCTCAAGGAGATGGAGGACATACTCGCGAACCTCACCTTCTTCCCGCAGAACATCAGGAGGAATTTGGAGATGAGCATGGGGCTCGTGATGGCCGAGAGGGTGATGATAGCGCTCACTAAAAAGGGGATGGGAAGGCAGGCAGCGCACGAGAAAATCCGCGAGGCGAGCATCACCGCTTTTAGCGGGAGGAAACATCTCAAAGAGGTGCTGGCGCGCGACAGGGAGGTGGGCAAACTTCTCAGCAGGGGCGAACTAGAGAAACTCTTCAATCCGGAAACTTACGTTGGGCGCGCTGAGGAGATTGTGGAGCGCGCGACTCGCGCGTGAGATGGGTTAGTGGTGCTTTTTTATGGCGCGAAGGTGGA
>JBFMAP010000230.1:0-1226 GCA_040755655.1 Microcaldota archaeon | reverse complement strand
ATTTAAATTATTTCTTGGGGAACGCCTGTATCACGCCTTTTGTGTGATCGTAAACGTATATCGTGTTGAAGTTGTCCGCGCTCATCAGAAAGTACACGCTGCCTCCCTCAGTTTTTGCTACCAGCTTCGGGTTTTTCGGGTCCTTCTCTGCTATCACGCGAGAGAGCTCAATTGGTCTCATCCTCCTTTGGCCGAAGTCGAAAACAGTTATCTTAGTACCGCACAGCGTCGCAACGACATTGTTTGAAGCCGCAGCAAACGAAAAGCCTGTGGCGATGTTCACTGAAGTGGTTGCCATAGGTTCGCTTATCAGCAGCTCGCCGTCTGATTTTAGATAAAGCTTCAAAACCCCGTTTGCCTTCGCATCGGTTATGAAATATATTTGGTACTTGTCCTCCTCCTTTCCGCCATAAATGATTTTCGCTTCGGCGCTCAGCAAGGAAATTCCAATTCCCTTTAAGCCGTTGCTTATATCTACAGTTTGCGAACCGACAGAGATGGATGCTGTTCCTGTTTTGATGCTTATCGAAGTATTACCAAATGGCGCGGAGGTATAATTGACTTTTTCAGAAAGCAGCGCGCGCGCCTTCTCCGCTGTTATGCCGGATGTCTGGGCGAACACATCTGGGGCGAGTAATTTTAGCGCCGCTCCTGCGCCTCCAAATACCACCAACTTCAAAAATTCGCGCCTTTTCATCGTAGAAGGAGCCTGCACCATAAAAATCACCCGTGTTATATTATGGCGCGAAAAGCGTATATAATTAACTGCGTTAATCGCGTTCGTGCGCGTGCGCGTGCGCGCGCTCACTCGAGGTAAACCGCGGGCTTCATGGGCATCGCGCCCATCGCCTTCCTCTGGTGCTCGGGCGGCGCGTCGCCCTCGCGCGCAACTGAAACGTCGGCGCCGAACTCCTTGTTGAAGAAACTGGCCGCATCCTCGAGCGCAGTCATTTCTTCTTTCTCGCTGAGAATTAGAGGGCTGAGGCTGTTAACATTTTTAATTAGAGTTTGAAGGACTTTCGGGACGTGCTGGGCGCGCCGCTTTATCTCCTCGTTCTGCATCGCTAGTTTCATCACCTCATCGAAGCGCTTGAGCTCGTACGCGAGTTTGTAGAGCGCGCGCTTCCAACCGCCGGCGGAGTAGACGTAAATTTTCGAGGGAGTTTTTCCGGTGATTTTGAATATGTTCTCGATGTCCTCGCGCGTGGAGGTGATGAGCCCCTCGG
>JBFMAP010000229.1:0-1240 GCA_040755655.1 Microcaldota archaeon | reverse complement strand
CGTGTATATCTGTATCTTCTGCGTCTCCTCCTTCTCGAGGACCTCGCACGCGCAGATGTCCTTCAGCAGTCCGCATTTCGGGCATATCTCAGGCATCTTTTTGCTTCACCTCTCAGGTTTTTTCCGCCTTCTCGGCGGTCTTTTCAACTTTTTCAGCAACAACAGCGGCAACGCTCGAGGCGCGCTCCTTCAATATCGTGAGTATGCGCGCGATCGTCCTCCTTAGTTCGCGGATTCTTCCTGGGTTCGTGGCGCGCCCCCCGCTCGCAACCGCCCCGAGTTCAGAGTTAAGTTCGCGCCTGAGGTCAGCGAGCCGCTCTTCAAGCGTCCGCGAGTCCATCTCGCGCATCTCCCCGAGTTTTATTATCGCCATAAGAACCACTGCCTCACGAGTTTATTTCTTTGTTCCCTCCTCCCTTTTCCTCGGCTTCATCTCGTCCGCCTCCTCGAGTTCCGCGGCGGCAATCACGCGCGGGAGTTCCACGGGCTTCGTGATTTTCTTGTCCGGAAATTCAGTCCCTGGCGGCACGATGCGCACGAACACACCTATCGCGCCGGATTTCGGATACGCGGTCACGTGCGACTCCCTTACGAGCCTCGAGGGCTCGCCTGCCTTCGGGAGGTATCCGGCGGCAACGCGAAGGGATTTCGCGCGACCCCCTTTCGCGGATATTTTCCCGCTCGCGACAATCTCAGCGCCGAGCGCGCCTGAATCCATGATTGTTTTTATCGCCGCGTGAAGCATTCTTCGTATGTTCTTTCCCATCTCTATGAGTTTCACGACCTTTTTCGCCATGAGGCGCGGCTCCAACTCCGACGCGCGCACCTCTGCCACGCTTATTTGCGGGTTGTCGATGTGGAATTCCTTCTGAACCGCATCGGTGAGGTCCTTTATCGTTTTCCCTCGCTTCCCAATCACCTTTCCAGGCTTCGTGACCTCGACCACGATCCTCGTGACCATCGGCGTCCTCTGAATCTCCACGCGCGAGAACCCCGCGCGGTCCAGTTCCTTTTCCAGGAACTCCGCGACCCTGAACCTGCTTATCGCGTCCTCGATGAATTTTCTCTCAACTGCCATGGGATACCTCTCTATTTTTTCTCGCTTACCTCGTGTTTTCCAGCAACATAATTCTTCTTGGATTTTTCAACTAATTTTTCTAAAGGTATATCAAAACTCGCAATAGGAACACCACCATTTTTTCTCATCCTTAAATCATCAACATTAAGAAAGAAGTCGCCA
>JBFMAP010000228.1:0-1260 GCA_040755655.1 Microcaldota archaeon | reverse complement strand
AACCTAGTGAGCTCTCGATGCCGGCATAGCGCGAATGAAGAAATAGTTATTAACTTAACCTAGAAATATTAGCGAGAACTGACGAGGCGAGGTAACGAGCTGTTTTTATGGTTGAAACGATGGCTATCGACGGCGCCGGGGCGAGCGGAGGCTCTGGAGCAGGCGCGGGCAGCGAGAGCGCGAGCGCTTCAGATGCAGACGGAAAGACCATCCGAATGAGGATAAAGGAGTTCATCGCGCGCAGCGTGAGCGTCGGCCTGAACATATCAATAAGCGACGTTGTCACGGCCGCGACGAAAAAATTGGGGGTTCTCGATGAGAAATGGGCGAATTATACTACTGTTGAAGTTGTCAACGGGCTGAACAGGGACTGGATTAAAAAAATACCCAAGAACGAGAGGTTCGTCTTCATACCCCACTGCCTGCGGAACCCGAAGGCGTGCAAGGCGCCAATAGATGAAGATGGCTATCACTGCAAAAAGTGCGGCGCGTGCGTGATAGACAATATTGTGCGCGAGTGCGAGAAGCGCGGAATGAGATGGTTCGTGGTCGGAGGGGGCGCGCAGGTTGGAAACATCATCGCCAAATACAAGCCGAAGGGAGTGATAGGGATTGCGTGCTTCCCTGAATTGAAGATGGCGATGGAGAAATACGGGGAGATGAAACTCCCAGGGCAGACCGTCCTGCTCAAGAAGGCAGGATGCGTGAATACCGAAGTCGACATGGAGGAGATTCTCGAGAAATTCGACCTCTGAGTTTCTTTTTGCGTTTTTATTTGGGGCAAGCGCTCGCGCTCGGCGCGAGATAACATATCGCGCTCTCGGCGAATCGCGGGGATGTTCTGTACTGGCAGTTCAGAACGACCGCGGGCGTTGAAAGGCTGGGCGAAAGATACGTTTCCGCGAGTTTTTTGCTGAACTCTAGAATGGAGTCTGCACCCGCGAGGCACGCGCCGAGTTCCGTGGTGTTAAGTTTGCTGCTGTTCGCGCACGCGTCAAGTTCCGTTTTGTCCAGCGGGACTTCGGTGTGCTCGTTGTATTCTGCAATCGCGCACGCCTTGAACTCGTCGAGTTTGCTCTGGTTCTGCGCGCACGCGTAGTACTTCGCCGCGAGACTCACGTTCTCGGTCCCGTATTTGAGCGCGAGGCTTTCCGAATGCGTGGGAAGGATGTGGTATTCAAACGTGAGGACGTCGGCATACCTGCTTTTCAGCGAGTTCATCGTGGGGTCGTACGCGAGGCACCAGGGGCAGTACGGGTC
>JBFMAP010000227.1:0-1264 GCA_040755655.1 Microcaldota archaeon | reverse complement strand
AGAAAATCTGACATGAAAATCCCGAATCCGACCGCGAGACTGAGTTTTATGAGTTGTGCTGAGCTCACTTCTGGGGAAAGGAGCGAGGCGAGAAGAAGGCTGAGGATTATAAGCACGCCGTCCATCATCCCGAGGATTATGTAGCGCGTGTGGCGGAGTATCTGCTGCATCTAACCCTCTCCGTTAAATTTTACTCAACCACGCGAGAAGGTCCGAGTATTCCTTTTTGATTGTCTGGAAAGAGGTCACCTTCGGGTCGGCGTGGAACGCGAAAACGAGAAGGGCTGCCGCAATCTTATCAGAGCAGCATTCCTTGAAAGCATGGCCTGCGTGTCTTTTCCTCTCCATCCTCACCACCTCATCGGCACAAACTCCTCATCCCCTCTCTGCGACAATACTCTCGAGGTTCTGCACGACCCCGCCATACTTGCGGATGAGCGCGAGGACCTCCTCTATGTCTATTGCCTCGCCCTCCACTACAACTTTCAGGCTTTCAGTGCTCCGCTCTAGCTCGTAGGAGGTTATCTCCACCCTCTTTATCCGCGCCTTCTCGAGAAGCTCAAGCAGCACAGAAGTGCGCAGCTCGGTCGGCTTCAGCATGTCTATTGTTACTTTTCTCACTTTCAGCATTTGAACACCGAACCTTATTTGCAGCCCAACTTATAAAAATGCTTCCACGTCCTGCTTTTTCTTCTCCTCGAGCTCGTCGAACCTGCGCGCGAGGGATTCCAAGCTCTCGCCTTTCGGGGATTTTTTGGATTTTCTCTTTCTCACTTTTACGAAAATGGGATTATTCACGGCCTCGCCGACAACGAGCGCCTCGCCCACGCGCAGCGTAGTGATTGAGCCGAGCATCGCCTTGTCGATTCCCTCGCAGCTCTCGCCTATATGGTCTATGTCGAACGGGTTCGTCACGCGCATTATTATGTTCGTGTTGCACTGCGAGAGCGCTGTGGTGCTGAGTTGCACAGGCCTCTGGGACACGAGGCAAAGGGACGCGCCGAACTTCCTTCCCTCGCGCGCAATAGTCTCGATGATGCTTTTTGAAATCATGTCGCTCTTCGAGGCGCGCTCGCGGGCGAAGTTGTGCGACTCCTCTATGAGGAGCAGGAACGGAGGAATTCTGTCCTTTTTGCGCGCGCTGAACAGCCGGCGCGCGAAATACGAAACTATTAGTTGTTTTTTCTTCTGGTTGTCGATCGCGCTCAAATCGATGATTGAGAGTTTCCCTGGCTGCGCGAGCTCCTCGATACTCGGGTGGTCG
>JBFMAP010000226.1:0-1289 GCA_040755655.1 Microcaldota archaeon | reverse complement strand
CGAAGTGGATTGACAGAGGAGCAATTGTTGAAAGAACTGGAAATCACCAAGCGGGAAGTCTTCCAGGAACAATATGGCAAACCCGGCTAGAAAACCGCGCGTGTTCGTAGACGCGAATATCCTGTTTTCCGCGGCGGCATTTCCGCGTTGGTCGTATGAGGTTATTCAACACGCGGTCGCCGGAGATTTCCAACTGACGCTTTCATCTCTGGTTATCAAGCAAGCGCGACGAAATTTACAGAAGCGTTTTCCCCGACGCATTAAACAGTTTGACGAACTCTTGGAGTTAACAGGCTACGAACCAATTCAGGATCCTTCGCCTGATGACATTGAGTTAAATCGCGACCTCGTCCGCGATTTTAGCGATGTCGCGGTTGCTTTGGCCGTCCTTGCCGCAAAGGTGGATTATTTCGTCAGCGAAGATAAGGATTTCACTGCCAAAGATAAGACCACTGAAAAATTCAAGGAATTAGTTGACGTCAAATTGGCAGGAACATTTCTACGTGAAGTCATGGGTTGGACAAGCGAGGAGTTGGAGGGGATTCGATATCGCCAGTGGAGCGATATAGCAGGTCTTGTAGAAGAGCCGGAATAATTTCACGAATCATTATAATTCCCTTGCCCTATGCTCCCCCTCAGCCTCATCTTCATCCTCGCGCTCATCCTCCTCGCCTACCTCGCCTCGACCCTCGCCCTCCTCGCCCCCTTTCCGTTTTCCCCCGTCATCTTCCCCACAACCTTCCTCCTGACCATCCTCGCCGCGATCTATTTCGCGCCCTCCCTCCACGCTTGGCTTAACCTTCCTGCCGCGTTCAAAGAAGCAGAGAGCGAAGGTCGAGTAGCCGCGGAGCGGCGTACCGAGACCCGCTCGCTTCGCAATAACTTCTTCTACCTCCTCCTCGTCCCCATCCTCCTCCTGCTCCTCTTTCTGCCCTCTCTCCAAATCGGCTACCACGGACTCTTCCACTCCGGCTACGTCTACGACATCCTCGAGCGCGGCCTCCCGCCCGAAAATGTGACCCTCCCTGGCTACCCCGCCAACGACTATTGGCCGTATCACGTTTACCTCGCGCTCCTCGTCACGCTCTTCCAAGTCCCGCCGCCGTTCGCTTCGGCCCTCTCGAACATCCTCCTCCTCGGCCTCGCCTGCCTGTGGGTCGCGGCCATCTGGGGACGCCTCCAACGCGACCAAACAACACCGCCCGCCTTCTACGTTCTCTTTCCCCTGCTCGGCGCGAACCTCTTTTTCTTTCTCAACGCGTTCCTGCCCGCCTCCTTCGCGCCCGACC
>JBFMAP010000225.1:0-1300 GCA_040755655.1 Microcaldota archaeon | reverse complement strand
CGCAACTCCTCTCGGATATTGCGGGGAACATTTTCGGGATGAGTGAGATTCGGAAATTGAAACTTCTTGATTTCGAACTCCCGCGCGCATACGTTCGAGGTTTCAGGGGGCCGGCATTTGGAATTGAAGGCGTGCGGAAAATTATCGGAACCGAAAAAAGCAAACGCCCGCACGTTGGAACGATTGTGAAACCCAAGGTTGGGCTGAACCCGCAGGAGACCGCCGAGGTGGCGTATGACGCGTGGGCCGGCGGGATTGATTTCGTTAAGGATGATGAGAATCTCACAAACCAGAAGTTCTGCCCGTTCGAGGAGCGCGTGATGCGCGTGATGGAGGCGCGGGACAAGGCGCAGAGCGAGACAGGCGAGAAGAAAATGTACGCGGCGAACATAACCGCGGAGACGAACGAGATGCTGAGGCGCGCGGAGTTCGTGGGCGAGCACGGCGGGAACTGCATAATGGTCGATATTATCACCGCGGGGTTCGCTGGGCTGCAGAGCGTGCGCGAGGCGGATTTCGGGATGGTGATTCACGCGCACCGCGCGATGTACGCCGCCCTTGCGCGCGACGAGAGGATGGGGATAAGCATGCTCGCGCTCGGGAAGCTCGCGCGCCTCGCAGGCGTTGACCAACTTCACATAGGCGCAATTTTCGGGAAGATGCACGGCGAGGCGAAAGAAGTGCTGGATATTAAGGATGCAATTGAGCGCGGGTGGTTTGGGATGAAACCCGTTTTCTCAGTCGCGTCAGGCGGGCTTTCCCCCCTAGAGGTTGCAAACGTTATCCGCACGATGGGAAAAAACGTTATAATTCAGGCTGGCGGGGGCGTTCACGGGCACCCTGACGGCACGAGGGCAGGCGCGCGGGCGATGAGGCAGGCTGTGGATGCTGCGGTGAAAGGAATAAATATCCGCGAGCACGCAAAAACTCACAGGGAGCTGGCGCGCGCGCTGGAGAAATGGGGCGGGAAGAAGAGCAAATATTACGCCGATTAGTTATTTCTTTGACCAGAATTTTGTATCATCGAATAATTTTTGGATTTCTTCAGCGTCTCTTACCGCTTCTTCTTGTTGCTTTGCGGTAGCCATGGGTTTTAACCGCATCGAATTACCTGGTATCGTGGCCCTGAACCTCTTAAGAACTTCTTCCAGATATCCCGTTGTTCGATAAAATTCCTGGTGAATGTGAAGGAGAATACTTTTTGCTTCATTATTGCTCATGCCCATCTCTGGATTTATTTCTTGACTCACCATGAAGAAAGCCGGGATGAGAGATGAAACTCTGGCGCCTTCGTGAAGAG
>JBFMAP010000224.1:0-1302 GCA_040755655.1 Microcaldota archaeon | reverse complement strand
CCGCCCTGCTCCCGGTCTATTAGCACGAGAATGTCCTGAACCTTCAAATTCACTGCCTCGAGCGGCGCGATGATTTCGAACTTGCTCGCGCCTGTCGTTATGAGGTCATCGATTACGAGGATTTTCTCGCTCGCGTGGAACTCGCCTTCCACCATTCTGCGCGTGCCGTATTCCTTCACCTCCTTGCGCGAGTAGAGCATCGGCTTGTCGAGTTTGAGCGATAGCGCGACCGCGATCGGGAGCGCGGCGTACGGAACGCCAGCCAGCCTGTCAAACTCAAGTGCGTTATCTTTTATGTACGCGGCCATCGCGTCTGCAACGCGCGACAGGAGTTTCGGGTGCGAGACGAGAACGCGCAAATCGATGTAGATTGGGGAGGTAACGCCTGACTTGAGTTTGAACTCGCCGAACTTCACCGCGCCTGCTGCCTGCAGCGCCAGAATGATTTCCTCTTTTTCGCCCATTTTACCACCACATTACCATTTGATTAATTTGTTGAATTCATCGTTGTATTTCTTCGCCGCCTTTTTCGGGCTGCTCGAATATATTATGTCGCGGCCAACATTTATGAGAATGTTCTTTCCGCCAGCGCGCAGCATCTTCTCAGCGTCCCCGCCCTGCGCGCCCACGCCTGGCACGAGTAAAATTTTATCATCGCCAATCAAAGAACGTATCGTCTTAAGTTCTTCGGGTGTGGTGTTCGTCGCGCCCACGACCGCGCCATCCGCGCCGGCCTTTTTTATCTCGCCTGCAATCCACTCGTACCCGCGCTTTCCTGCGATGCTGCACTCGCGCATGAAATAAACCGCCTCTGGGTTCGTCATCAGCGTGAGAACGAAAATCCCGAGCCATCGAACGTGCGCTGCGGTCGTCGCCTCCTGGATGTTTCCGGCGAAAGGGGTGAAGGTGAGCGCGTCGTACCCGCTCTGTCGAATCCAGTAAACCGCGGCCTCGTTGCTCGAGCCTATGTCTCCCAATTTCAGGTCGAATATCGAGAGCATCCCGTGCCCGTGAATCGCGTTGTTCAATTTCTTGTGGTGCGCGAGCCCGAAAGGAAGCGTGTACTGCGCGTTTGCCTTCAGCGCGAACGCGCTCTCTGCCACATCCTCGACGATTCCGAGGCAGAAGTTCATCATCCCGTCTATCTCGCCCTCGCTCTCGAAATACTGCTCCGAGATTGCGTGCTTCCCCTCGCGCATGTAAGTTGATGCAGGGTCGAGCCCCACGCACAGCACGCTTTTCCTCTCCGCCTTCGCCTCAGCGTACTTGTCCATAAAATTCATGGCACCACCAACACGATTC
>JBFMAP010000223.1:0-1306 GCA_040755655.1 Microcaldota archaeon | reverse complement strand
AGAGTTCGAGAAAATGGAGAGGAACGCGGAGAGCAACGCGCTCCCATTAAAGAGGTTCGTGAAGGGTAGCGTTGATAAATTTTTGGGGTGGTGAGATTGGTATTCGGCGATAACAGAGGCGATGAGTTCAGAGGTGGTGGGATGGTTGAGCATGACGCGCAGTACTACAGGAACTGCCAGCACAATCTCGATGTATTGTATGAGGAATACATCGAAAAGATAAAGGAAGTGCACAACAGGCGGCTCGACCCGAAAGTCGAGAAGGGCGAGTACGAGAGCATAATAAAGGAGTTCGAGAAAAAGGTCGCGGGCATAAGGGGCGATGTCCTCCTCGAGAAAAAGAAGAGCGGATAGCCCGCCTCGCTAGTTGAGAATGCGGAAATCCAAAACCACTTGCGCGATGTGCGGCGCATAGGGCCTTATGATTTTTTTATTTACGAATTCTACTTTTCTGTTTTTCTTCTGCGCGATTTTTTGAATTTTTTTAACCGCGTCCTCGAATGGTTTTTCCTCCGAGGAAAAGGAGTAGAAATGAATAACACAATTCCTGCGCGCGCAGTCAAACGCATCACCGAGAAACTCCCCTGCGCCTTTTGGAAGGGGCATCAGAATCCTGTCCGCCGCGCGAGCGAATTTTTTCGGGACGATTTTTTTCACGTCGCCGCGAACCGGGATTATTTGGTGGGACATCCTGTTGAGCGCGATGTTGTATTCGAGGTATTTGTAAGCGCGCGGATTCAGTTCGATGGCGTAGAGTTTTGCGCGCGGCTGCCGCTTCGCGATAATTATTGGGAAGGGACCGACGCCTGCGAAAAATACGAAAACTGTTTCACCTGCTTTCACGAGGGAGGCGACGCGCTCGCGCTCGTGCGAGAAGCGCACAGAGAAGTAGACTTTCGCGACGTCCAGTTTGAACGCGCACCCGCTTTCTTTGTAGATTGTTTCCGTTCTTTTATCTCCTGCCAGAACGCGCAGTTTTCTCGTCCTGAAAATTCCTCGCATAGCGCCTGCCTTCGCGCACACGACTCGTAAATTCTTGTGGACGCGGAGAAGAGCGTTCGCGATGGTTTTCTCCTTTTTCCTGAGCGCGCGCGGGATTTCGATGATTGCGATGTCGCCGACAACATCGAAGGATTTGATGAGATTTTCCATCTCGCGCGCAGTAAGAATTTTTTTTAGCGCGTCCGCGAGGGAGAGGGGCTGCTCGCCGCGCGGGGCGAGGGGAAGGTTGATTGTTTTGAATTTTTTTGCGCGCGCGGTTACTGGGAAATAGACGAATTTTTCATCGCGAGAGGGCGCGTACGTA
>JBFMAP010000222.1:0-1327 GCA_040755655.1 Microcaldota archaeon | reverse complement strand
CACCGGGTTCTCGTCCTCCGCGCACTCGGGGTGGTCAGAGGCGATGCACGTGTCTAGCGCCACGAAATAATGCGGGGTCTCGCGGTACGCGCTCACCATCGCGCCCTTTCCATAAGTAGAGACTTCTTCCTGAACAGTTCCGACGAAAATCAAATTCACGTCGCGCGGCGCGCGCCTCGCGAGCTCGAGGAGCACGTAGCATCCAATCCTGTCGTCAAGCGCCTTCCCTGTCACGAGCCCGTTCGCGAGCTCCCTGAAGCCCACGTCAAATCCTATAGGGTCTCCAACCCTAACGCCCATCCTCTCCGCGTCCTTCCTGTCCTTCGCGCCGATGTCTATGAACATGCTCTTTACCTCGACGATTTTCTTCATGTCCTCCTCCTTCTGGAGGTGGGGCGGCTTGCTCCCAATCACCCCATAGATTTTACCGCGCGCTGTGTTGAGCACAACCCGCTGGTTGAGGAGAACGCGGTCGTCGATTCCGCCTATCTTCATGAAGCGTAAAAAGCCTTTCTCGTTGATTGTTTTCACCATCATCCCAATTTCGTCCATGTGCGCGCCCAGCATGAGCACCGGCTTTTTCGGATTCACGATGCGCCGCGCGACCACGTTCCCCATCCTGTCAACGTTCACTTCCTTGCAGTGCTTCGCGAGCTCGCGCTTCATAATTTTTGCGACCTCGTTTTCATATCCAGGAACGCCGAAAGCCTCGCAAAGTTCCTTGAGCAGACCGATGTTAGCACCCATAACCCCACCTCGCGCATGCTCGCGCGCTGACGCTATTTCACACCATATATTAAAAATATATGTTGGGGCCAAAGCCGGAGAAGTGGACTGCCCTCGGGCGGCGGATGCAACCCTAACGTCTTCACACAAGGCAGCGATTGTTTGGAGATGCGGTACGCACTGGAAACTTACTCCCCCCATCCGTTTATACGCTAAAACTAACATAACAGTTTATGCGCGCCTACAAATTCCGACTCTATCCCTCGAAAGAGCAGGAAAGACGCATCAACTCTCACCTTGTAATTTCAAAGAACCTCTGGAACGTCTTGCTTGAAGCCAACATAAAGGTATATAGGAAAGAATGCAGGTTCCTTTCGAAAGGGGAAATGCAAGACATGGTGAAAGGTTCAGGGCTGTATTCCCAGGTTGCACAGACGCTGTCCCACAGGCTCCTCAATGCTTTATGGCGCAAGGTAAGCATGAAAAAGCAGGGAAAGGAATGCGGCTTCCCGCGATTTAAGAACTTCGATAGGATGAAGAGCCTCTATTATCCCCAATCCGGTTTTTCCCTCGCTAAGAAGCTCAGAGTAACTCCTTTCGG
>JBFMAP010000221.1:0-1375 GCA_040755655.1 Microcaldota archaeon | reverse complement strand
CCGGCCCTGAGCGCGTTCCTGGAAAAAGAATGCCTAAGCAGATGGGGATTCAGGTGCTTCTTGTGCGGGTCCGGATTCTTTATCCCCGCGCGCTCAGCCGTCCCCTCAATTATGCGATTGATTTGCCTTTTCGATATTCTCCTCTCCCTGCGGGACTCGAACACAGGGCCCTTGAGCCGCTCCCCAATCAAAAATTTAATATCGCTGAGAACTTCCTGCGAAACCGGAATCGTGCGCTTCTTCCCGAACTTCGCAACCCTTATCGTGACGAGATTCCTGTCAAAATCAATGTCCTGGACGTCAAGCTGGCGGAGCTCCTCGCGCCGCATTCCTCCGAACGCGAGCAGTTTAATCAGGCAGCGGTCGCGCGGATTCGCCGCGTGGTAAATCAAATCGCGTATCTGCTCCGGCTTCAAGTAATACCTCGGAGACTCGCGCCTTCCCTCCAACTTTCTTACGACTAGCTTTTCCTTGGCTTTCGTCAGCACAAACGTGCCTTTTTCATCCGCTATTTCTTCCGGTATCCAAACACCTTGTCGTATTTTTCATGGCTCATGATGTCCAAGACGTCAAGCCAGATCGAAAGCACTTCGATTTCCGTCTCCTCGCGCTGAGGCTGCCGCAGGGTATAAATCAACCGCCAATAGCCCGCGAGGTCGACTTTCCACAAATTCGTCACTTCGTATCCCAGCACGTATTTTTTCGGAAAGAACCTCCTCGGAATCTGTGTTCCGTAATCATAGTTCGCCTTGAGCAGGGCGAGCTTCGAGTCAATCGATTTAAGGAGCGTTTGGTGGAACGAGCTCTCGATTCCCTTCTCGCGCTCCATCCGGGCCGTTTCCTGCAGCTTCAGGTATTCGTCTTTCGCATCGCCGACCAGTTTGACGCTCACGTATCGCTTGGTCATGCCTACACTTCCAGGCCGTCGGCCTCGGCTTTCGAAAGCCTTCCGCTCGGGTTGAAAGTCCAAATGAATCCGTTTTTCGTTTCCAGGACCATGCCCCTCTTTTCAAGATAGTCCAGCGCGAAGTTCAAGGTTGAGCGCATTGTTTTCTGCTGCATGCGCGCGAGAATCTGGTTCCTGCTCACCGCAGTGTCCGCGTTCTTCACCACATCCTCAATCGCCATCACGGTCTTCAGCGTGGGATAATGAACCACTTCAGTCTTAGCTTCTCGTACCATTCAAACACCGTATAAACATATAACCTGATAAATATATAAGGGTATCGGTTGGGCCTTCCCGCTTAAACCCGCCCCGGGACTCCTTAAGACAGACTCACTTTTCATAATTTGATTACGGCACAAAAGTTTTTAAAGGTGTCGTAAAGGGCATAATTGCTTAGAAAGGAGATATGAAACGGGTTCTGAAAGCCGC
>JBFMAP010000220.1:0-1380 GCA_040755655.1 Microcaldota archaeon | reverse complement strand
GAAAATAAAACTTCCAGGAACCGACCTCAACTTCGAGGTGGAGAACATCGTGGCGCCGGAGAAGGGCGTGTACCACGTTAACATAGGTTCGCTCATGAAGAAGGAGACTGCTGTTGCGCGCGACGAGGAGGGCGTGTACCACATCAACTTCAGGAACCCGAAAAAGAGCGCGCAGAAAATTGGCGCCGGGAACTTTTTCGAATAGGCGAGCGCTGGCGCGTTTCTCGCTCAAAATCTTCCTTTATTAATAAAAGAAAACCTTTAAAATAATGCTCATTCCATTATTATACAAGAACGTGATTCTTTGAAAGACGCCACGAAAGAGTACTCGGCAGCCGCGAAGGAGTTCGCGAGGCTGGCTCTCGACTCGCAGGTTCCATACGTCGTTTTGCAGAACACCCACAAAGCGGTTGAGTTCGCTCTTTCTGCATATGCAATAAAGAAAGGCTTGGCTTTGCCCAGGGACCACTGGCAGAGCGCCTCTCTCGCGCACAAGATAAGCGCAAATTTCGGCAAGAAATTCAGCGAACTTTTGAGAATGTATCTGGGTTCTTACAGGCTAGAAAATGGCGAAAAGGCGAAGAAGGCGAAACAGCTCATGCTAGAGCTACTAAAGGAGCTTGAGAAATATGCAGGAGAAACTTTCTGCCCTCGTTGAAAAACTATCCAGATTCCCTTCTGTGCTTGCGGTAGTACTGTACGGATCCGCTGCTCGAGGCGAAGCAGGCGCAAAAAGCGACATAGACCTTCTGATTGTAGTCAGCAGACGAGCAAAAAAACTGAAAACAGAAATAGGCGAGATTTTTTCCGATGCCGAAAGCCGCGTTACGCCGAATGTTCTCACCGACGTCGAACTGGCGAAAACACCTTACTTTATATTCGACGTCATTCGCGACGGAATAGTTCTTTACAAAAACCCGTCGTCAGCGCTGAGACTACCTGTCGCGTTTGGGCCACGCGCAGTTACCATATACTCCTTCGATATAAACACGCTCAGCCAAAAAAACAAGGTGAAATTCAACAGCGCGCTGTATGGCGCTACCCACAAGAAAAGACTCCGAAGCGGCGAAATTCGCAGGTACGCGTATTCAGGTTTGCTCCAAAAAACCGGCGGTAAAAAACTCGGCGCTGGCGCGTTCCTCGTTCCCAGCAGGGCTGAGCGCGAGTTCGACGAACTGCTTGGCAGCTACAAAATCAAATTTGAGAAAAGCCACTTTATTTTTGTGGAACACATGTGAATTCAGAATGAACACGGCTACATCTCATAAATCTATCGCTCTCGAACCATAACTCGGCTTGAAACTTATTTTCGAGAAGCAAATTCGGTAGCGCTCTGAAAGTTTTTGCCGCAGCGGTAGGCAAAAACCGAAGAAAAACCAC
>JBFMAP010000219.1:0-1382 GCA_040755655.1 Microcaldota archaeon | reverse complement strand
TCAAGAAAGAGGATGAGAAAAAGCAAAAAGAGAAAAAACTTAGGAAAGAGCTTGATGACCTGTTCAAGTTTTTAATTTTAAACGGGGGGGTGTGTTTTTGGCTGATGCCGACAGGAAGGAGCAACCGAACGCAGCGCCGGCAGTTTCAGGCGCGCCGCAGCAAAAGCCACCGGCGGCAGGCCCTGCGCTCTCGAAACCCGCCGCGAAGATGAGGGAGGCCCCCCAGATGAGGGTGGGGTGGCGAAAGGCGGCGATAAACGTAATCTCAGCGCAGTTCCCGGACCTCAAGAAAAAACTGCGCCAAGCCGACATGCCTGATGATGTCGGCAGGTTCATAACGAAATCGCTATTGTCCGCTTTTTTCATGAGCGTGGTTGTAAGTTTCGCTCTGCCGATAGTTCTCGGGGTTCTCGGGCTGCCGATTGAAACATTGGTGCTCATTTTTCCTGTACTTTTTGTGCTCGTGTTCCTCTACGCGATAAGGCTTCCGGAGGTTAGGACGAACCAGAGGATGAGGGAACTCGACAAGGATTTGGTGTTCGCTGGAAAGCAGATGCTCATCGAGCTCCGCGGGGGGGTGCCTCTTTTCGACGCGATGCTGGGGATAACGCGCGACTACGGCGAGGTCAGCAAGGAGTTCAGCAAAATCGTGGACAGGATAAACCTCGGGGACTCCGTGGATGTGGCGATGCAGGGCGTCGCTGAGCTGAACCCATCGCCTGCGTTCAGGCGCGTTCTAATGCAACTCATAAACTCCATACGCTCGGGAGCGGACGTCGCCGCGTCGCTGGATGTGGTGCTTGACCAGATAGCGCAGGAGCAGGTGATCGCGATGAAGGCGTACGGGCAGAAACTCAACCCGCTCGCGATGTTCTATATGATGGTCGGCGTGCTTCTTCCCTCGCTCGGGATAACGTTGGTGGTAATACTCTCCTCATTCATGAGCATCATCCTAACATGGGAGATCCTTCTGGTGGTCGCGATAGTCGTCGTCGCGATTCAGTATTTTTTCCTTTCACTGATACGGACCTCAAGACCGCGCATCGATATAGGGTAGTGTCATGGCTAGGATAGCGTTGGGCGAGATGACGTATGGGATTATAGGGCGGGTATTCCCGCGCCCGTTCGTACGGGAGGTTGGCGAACACCTCGATATGGCGGGCTTGGACATACTCCCGGAAATGTTTCTGGGATTCATGATTACATCCTGCGTGATACTCGGCGCGGTCGCTTTTTTCATATCCGCGCAGGTCGTCCAATTTGAATATGCTGTCGCGGTTTTCTTTATTGTCGTCATCGTCATCGCGATGATAGCGTACGCCGTCCTTTCTCTGAGAATAGACGGCAGGCGAAAGCACGTTGACAATATACTCCCGGATTTC
>JBFMAP010000218.1:0-1383 GCA_040755655.1 Microcaldota archaeon | reverse complement strand
ACACCCCGTATACTATAACCAATTGTTTTATATATCCCCTTCCTAACCTTAACAGGCGTTCGGATGTTCGTCGGCTGGCAATACCTGTACGGGATAAACCTCTTCCTAGCGCTCATCCTTTCGAAGATGCTGATAGACGCAGCGAGGGCGTACAAGGGCAAATCGCTCGGGAACATGCTCACGTTCATGGCTGTCGCGTTCCTCGCGTTCGCAGCCTACCAGATGACAGGGGCGTTCAAGGGTTTCGAGGTTTTCAAGGACACGCCAGTCGACTGGGACTTCATCCACGCGCTCAGCGAGACGTCTTTCATAATAATAATGTTCATCGCGCTCGCGAGTTTGAAGGAAAGCCTGCGCGCGTACCAGCACCTTTTGAAAAAAAGACCGTAATTATTTTTTAAGCGCGCGCGCAGCCTCCTCGATTTTGCCTGCGGTTATCGCCACTTCTGTGGAGCCCCTCTCCTTCCCGAGTATGTAAACCGAGTCGATGCTTATCTCCGCGTTCGCGAGCTTCCTCGCTATCTTTCCGAGTTCGCCGGGCCTGTCGAAAAGTTTGAGCGTGAGGACGTCCCCGAGGCGGACGCTGAAGCCCGCGCGCTCGAGCACCTTCTGCGCAGTCTTCTCATCTGTCGTGATGAGCCTTATCACCCCGCTGTCTCCTATCCCCTGCGCCGATATCGCCTGTATGTTCACGCCGAATTTCCCGAGCGCCTCGCACACGTCGGCGAGCGCGCCCACCCTGTTCTTCGTGACGATTGTGACTTCTTTCATTTTCCCCACCTCCATAAACATACACCATCAACATCGCGCACGAAAACAAAAAATAAACACGCCGGGAGTGGGATCCGACCCGCAGGGGGGCTCCGCCCCCCTTCAGTTCCAGGGTCCTCCTGATTCCCCCCGAAAGAGGAGGAATTCCATATTTCCGTAGGGAAATTCTTGGGCGGTTTTTCTTTCGAAAGAAAAACCTGAACCCACGAAGGCCTTTCGGCCCAACAGCTGGCTGCCGCCGAAATCAAATTTCGATAGCAGGCTGCCGCCCTACCACTAGGCGATCCCAGCGCGTGCGGTGAGAGTGGCTGAAGTCGATACCAGCCGCCTGACCAGGTTTTTCAGACCCGTGCTACGCCTTGTTACTCGCGAGCACAGGGCATTATACTTAGGGTTGCTCCTTCCGGCCTGGCCCGGTTCATACAACGACCCATCCCGCAAGGCAAAGCCTCAACGCCGTGGTCTGGGCCAAATCAAGCAGTTGGTACCTCGTCCAGTTTTTCGGTCCCACCGTGTAGAGGGTTTGTGGTGCAGGAGACCTCTATCCTCCCGACCTATCCCACCGCGTAATCAATATGGAAAAAGCAATTTAAATAAATGCCCCCGCCTGTT
>JBFMAP010000217.1:0-1391 GCA_040755655.1 Microcaldota archaeon | reverse complement strand
ATCGCCCCTATCAGGGACTGGGAGCTTTTCAGGGACGAGGAGATTGAATATGCGATGGAGAGGAAACTGCCGATGAATGTCACGAAAAAGAAGCCATACTCCATAGACCAGAACATCTGGGGGAGGTCGATCGAGTGCGGGGTGCTGGAGCACCCAGAAGTAGAGCCACCTGAGGACGCGTTCGAATGGACGGTCTCCCCCTCAAAGGCGCCAGATAAGCCAACATATGTTGAGATTGAGTTTGAAAAAGGAATACCTGTTGAGATGAAGGTGATGGATGAGAGGAAGAAGGTGAAGGAGGTTGCGCGCGGTGTGAAACTCATTGAGAGGCTGAACGGGATTGCAGGCGAGAACGGGGTTGGTAGGATAGACCACATGGAGGACCGCGTCGTCGGGCTGAAGACGCGCGAGGTTTACGAGTGCCCAGGTGCGGTTGTCCTCCTAACGGCGCACAAGGACCTGGAGAAATACGTGCTCACGAAAGACGAACTTAACGTGAAGGGATATCTTGACAACGTTTGGAGCGAGATAGTTTACTCTGGAAAGTGGTTCTCTCCGCTCCGCGAGGAATTGGACGCGTTCATGGACAAGTCGCAGGAGGTAGTGAGCGGGCGCGTGCTCATGAAACTTTACAAGGGGAGCGCTGCGCCTGCTGGGAGAGAGAGCAGGAACGCCCTGTACGATTTGAAAAAGGCGACGTATGACAAGGGCACGACCTGGAGCCAGCGCGAGGGAGGGGTTTATTCAAAACTTTTCGGCGCGCAGAGCAACGCGGCTTACCATATAAGGCACAGGGGGAAATGAGATGTGGATGGAGAAGAAACTCGCATTCGACCTCAAAAAAAGGTACGAGGGAATCGGCACGTGCATCGTCGCGTACACTGGCAGGCTCGACAGCGTGATAGTCGCGTCGATTCTGAAGGAGTACATGGAGCTCGTGCTCGTCACGCTGGACATCGGTCAAAAAATGGATTTGGCGCAGATGCAGAAACAACTGAAAACCCTCGGGATTAAGAAGCACCGCGTCATTGACGCGAAAGAGGAATTCGTGCGCTCGTTCGTTCATCCTGCGATAAAGGCGAATTACGAGTACGAGGGCCATCCGGATGCGAACTCGCTCTCGCGGCCGCTCATCGCGAAATATCTCGTCGAGGTCGCGAAGAAGGAGGGCGCGCAGGCGATTGCGCACGGGAGCACGGGCAAGGGGAACGACCAGATAAGGATTGACAACGGCATACGGGCGCTGAAAGGCGATTTGATCATAATCGCCCCTATCAGGGACTGGGAGCTTTTCAGGGACGAGGAGATTGAATATGCGATGGAGAGGAAACTGCCGATGAATGTCACGAAAAAGAAGCCATACTCCATAGACCAGAACATCTGGGGGAGGT
>JBFMAP010000216.1:0-1392 GCA_040755655.1 Microcaldota archaeon | reverse complement strand
TTATCACGATTCCGATATTCTCCTTGTCAAGCAACTCCACGACTTTCTGCTCGCCCTCCTTTCCTGTCAGCACATAATTCTCCACAACGCCCGCTAGTTTGAAACCAGTGACGGTCGCGCTGTCACCAACCACGACAATCTTGTCAGGAAGCGTTTTCTCAGCGCCAGCATTCCCGCTCGCTTCACCAGCCATACCAACACCACACGCGCCCATCACTCGCTCGCCATCGTTCTCGCATCCTCGCCTCGTTCGTCATCCGCCCACCGTTATGAGCATCTCCTTCAGTTTCTCGTTCGGAATCCTGAACTCCTTAGCGCGCACAATCTTCCTTATGTTCTTCACTTCGGCCTCCTTCAGATAAAGGAAGCCGACAATCGCGCCGATGGAAAGTATGCTCCTCCTCAGCGCCTTGATTCCCTTCTCGGCAATCCTGTTCTCCAAATCAATCTCGAAGTGCGTGAGCGAGTTGTCCGCGTTGTATTTCTCGAGCGCGGCGTTCAGGTTGTACGCGCGCCTGAGCCTTGCAATCATATCAGGAATTGTTTTTGCCTCGATCAGTTTTCTGAGCTCATTTGCGCCCAGGTTCCCGCCCTCAATCATCAACTTCCCAATCGCCTCGTCGCCCAGGTTTTCCTTTTTCGCGCGCAGTATGCTCATGATATTTTTCATGTCCACTTCAGCGCGCACGAGCGAGAGTATCGTCGCCATTTCGGCGTCCTTCGCTGTTATCTTCCCTGGCAGCGCGCGGAAATAAACATTATCAAGTGCCGAGAGAATTGGCGCGAGATTTTTATTCCTCACGTCCTCGGCGTGCTCCTCGAATGCCTCGGCGACAGGCGCGTATTTCGTCCGCTTCAGATATTCCGCGAGTTCGCCAGCATCTTTTTTCAATATTTTCTTCAACTCGGCTTCGCCCAGCCCGCCTGCAGGCACGAGGAAAGGCGTTATCTGCTCCTCCGGATACCCGAGCCCTTTCGCGAGTATGATTGTTTTCAAGTTGTGCACATCCCATCTCTCCAAAATTCCGAGCAGAGTTGAGGTCGCGTCGCCTGGCGCGATTCTTATGAGTTTCCTGCACGTGCGCGCGAAATTCCTCCCTAGCGCGAGCTCTATCAGGTCCGCGCCGGAATATCTCAGCGAGAGCACGACGAGGTCCTCCTTGTAATTCGTGCGCTCGAGTATGCCCGTCACAGCGCCGAGCTCCCCCACGTCAACCATTTCCTCCATCTGGCCCTGCGGGATGAGGAACGTCTTCATCGCCTTCACGCGCGCATTCGAATACCCGTAAATCAGCGCGCGGTTCCTCAGGGGGTTGAACGGCAGGCCTGGAAGTTTCATTTTTTCTTTTTCTCCTTCTCAGGTTTTTTTCCAAAAATTCTCGTGAAGACCTC
>JBFMAP010000215.1:0-1394 GCA_040755655.1 Microcaldota archaeon | reverse complement strand
AGGTGATGTAGATGGAAACAAAGGAGTATATAAAAATGTCGGAAGAGGCTGAGAAGCTCAGGGACAGGGGAATCGAGATTAACTGCCGCGTGGAGAACGGCGCGATAAGGATAACCGCCGGCAGGGCGCCGCAGGCGGGCGAGCTGGTTCTTGAGATTCCGGGCGTGCGGTATATATAAAAACATTAGGCGCGTATGAGAGAGTGGATAGGGATGAAGACCCTGTTTGCGCGGGAATTGACGCAAGAGAAAACGTCGAAAACATTAGACGTTTCCATAAACGCGCGGCCTAGGCTGAACATCACTCGCCTCAGCATCGCAAAGCAGATTCTCCTCGCGAACGAGAAAGGGGGAACGTACGCCGCGCAGATTGCGCGCGAGTTAAACCTCGACAAGGGATACGTCACGAGGTGCCTGAAGGAGTTCGAAAGATTGGGCATCGCCGAGCCGAACAGGAAAGAAACCAGGTGCTACTTCTGCAGGGGGGAGGGAACCGTCGTCGCGAGAGGGGAAACCAAAACGTGTTTGTTCTGCAAAGGCGAGGGGTTCAGAACCACGAAGACGTACCCGCTTTTCTACACGATTCCCCGCGAAAAAATTCCCGAGGTAAGGCAGTTGATTTACGGCGTGGTTGGTGTTTATGGCAAAGTCTGAAACCGGCGCGTATTTCATCCTCTCCTTCGACATCCCGAGGGAGCTGGGAAGCGAGCGCGTCAAAGTTTATCGCATGCTCAGGGACAAAAACATCCCTAAAATACAGGGCTCGCTCTACGGGCTGCCCGCAACCTCGGAGAACGAAATCGCGGTCAGGCAGGCGGCAGACGAGATAAAGAAAGTGGGCGGGAGCCCTTTGGTGTTCCACGCGACTCTTTGGGATGGGGAGGAGACCCGGGGCCTAGTTGACGTGGACAGGCTTTTCGGCAAAACGCTCGATGAAAGATACCGCAAGCTCTCTGAGCGCGCGCGGGAAGCGAGCAAAAGCATCAAGAAGGGAATGGACGTCAAAACCGCGAGCGGCGTTGCAGAGGAACTAAGCAAAATAGCAGACGAGTTCGAGCAGGTGAAGCTCAGGGACAACCGCGACACGATCAGCAACATGAGGAGCAAGCTGGAGAGCGAGCTGGCGGTGGCGTCCGAGGAGTTGCACGTGTTTCAAAAGAGTGTTGAAAAAGCAACTTCCACGCCCGAGAAACAGCAGGAATCGTAAAATCGAGGGCGAAAAATCGGTTTTTAAGAATCCAAAAATAGGAGAGCTGGGGCCGCCAACCATATGTTATATGTGTAACTGGTGATTGTTTGGTTATGTTATACGTATTACATAAAGGTTGACTAGGATGGTAATACGTATTACTTAATGTAGTATGTAGAATTGTATATGTATTGTATCTATACGAC
>JBFMAP010000214.1:0-1412 GCA_040755655.1 Microcaldota archaeon | reverse complement strand
AAGATTGATAATTTTCCGCGTCCGTCGCCGGATAATTCAGAAGGTAAACGCTTCGCGGCGCGGGCTCCCCGAACCACAGGAAACTGAAGTCCGCGCGCTCCACCCCCGAACCGGAAAACTCAACCGTTGCGTATGCCGCGTTTTTCTCTCCCGCAACCGCTATTCCGCTTTCCTGCAAGCGCGCGCCGAAAGAAAAATTTTCGTTTCCGGAAACCGCGCTCTTCTCAGGAGTGTTGAAGTAGGCGACCGCCAGGGTTATCCCTAGGAAAAGCGCGACTATTGCGGCCGGAATGAGCGCGTACTTCAGGACCACGGCGCACCCCTCGCAAGGTTGATTATTTTGCCGAGCAGGTTTTCCTCCTCCCGCAGCTTCTTCCTCAAACTGAACCTCTTTTGCCCGGCGTACTTCTTGACGATTTTGAAGTTGTATTTCATGCGGCATCCCTCGCTATGAACCCCCCTTTCAATAGTTTGTCCAGCCCCTCCTCGACTCTCGCGCTCGAAACGCCGTGCACGCGCGCAAACTCTGACGCGTCTATCTCCCCGGAGTGCGAAGATATCCAGGAGTAAAGTTCCTCCATGAGCGCGTCGTCGCTCATGCTCTCAAGGCGCGCGACCCTCTCGCCGAGCGTCTCGGCCCTCTTTTCCGATTCCAGAAGGAGTTTGCTCTGTTTCTCGTTTACGGACGCGAGCTCGGCGCACTTTTTCCTGAGCCTTCCACATTCCCCGGCCAGCTCGTCGTGTTTGTTCTTCACGATTTCATAATCCGAAGTAGCGAACTCCACCGCGCTCTCAAGGGCATTGGCGATCCTCCCGTAAAGCGCACCCACCCCGGCTTCGTACGCGTTGCTCAGCGCGAGCACGTTGAGCAGCAACCTGCAAACGTCTATCTCCCGTTTTTTCGCGTTCACTTCCGGCGTCACGCTGTAAGTAACCTCGATCCGCTCTGGTTTGAGCTCAAGGCGCATGAACAGATATGGATTTTTCTGAAGATCCTCGCTCTCCACTATTTCGCAGACGAGCGTGCGCTTTTTGTCAGCCCAGCTTATTTTTGGGAAGCTCAGCGCTGAAAGCGATTTCGAAATGTCTGCCGCGCTTTTAACCCGCTTCACCTCTATTGAAAATTTCCGTATCTCCTGCTTCTCGATTTTCCGAACCTTCTTCACCTCGTCCTTCTTCTTTCCATTCAACAATGGCAACCTCATTCAACCACCCTCGGCGCGTACTTGAAAATGCTCAGCGCGAAAACGAAAACTCCCCAGATGAGCCCGGCCAGATAATTCGCGAGCCACCCGTAGATGACGAACACCGCAAGCCCGAGAAGCCCGAGCTTCAGCATCGCGGAATCGAACTCCCCCACTTTTTCAGCGTGCCGCTTTTCGCACTCTCCGCACACGACCACTTCGCTTTCC
>JBFMAP010000213.1:0-1440 GCA_040755655.1 Microcaldota archaeon | reverse complement strand
AAATCTGCTCGGACATAAATATAAACTTGTTGTGATTGTATGCTCTCCATTTTCAGAAATAACAAGAAAAAACACGCGGCTAGCGGCAACCCCGGGATAACAGAAAATCCACATACCGACACCCTCAAGAAAAAGGAGGAGGAGATCCAGCAGATGGGGCGCGCCCTCTCCGAACTGGTGAGTTATTACACGTTCAACGGAAAAAATTACAAGGATTGCGCAGAGGCGGTCGCGAGAATTGCGCGCGAGATGGGGCTGGGCGCGGAAGTTGTTGACGGGCCGAACGTGATAATCGATTTTAATGTGGGTGCGAAGCAGACCCTTCTTCTCGCGACGCACTATGACGTGGTTGACGCAGGAGACCCGAAAAAATGGAAGCACAACCCGTTCAAACTGACCGAGGCGACGGAAAGCGAGGAGACTGTATGGTACGGAAGGGGAGCGGCTGACGACAAGGCAGGCATAGTGGCAGCGCTTTTCGCGCTCAAGGAACTGAAGGAAACCGGCGGCTCGAACGTGAACGTGCGCCTCCTTGTCACGTGCGATGAGGAGATAGGGGACAAGAACCGCCGCGGGATTCGGAACCTTCTCGATAATTTCGGGGTCAAGGGGAACGCGGTGATAATGGTCGATGGCGAGCCGCGAATTGCGCGCGCGTCCTGCGGGATTGTGCAGGGCGAAATAAGAATAACCGGCGGCATAGAGGACACGGTCAAATTTCTGAAGGATGTCGCGGCATTCCGCTCCGTGAGAGAGGCGCGCCATACCACTGGTCTTCCATCGGGCGAGGGCAGAGAGAACCCCGAGTTCGTCTGGGGCAGGTTCAGTCTCACAGGACTCCATATGAAAGGCATCATAAACGGGGCGAATTTTTCCGTGAATGCCGGCGGTGATTCTCCAGGTTCAATACCAAACGAGTGCAGGGTGGAGCGCAAAAATCGCAGCGGAGAGAATGTTCGCGAGCCTTTCGTGGTGGACGGAGTTGGCGGGCACGCGGCCTATCCGCACAGGGCCCAAAATCCAATAGACCGCTTCATTGCCGGCGAGTGCAAACACGCGTTCAGCAAGGACGAGCGGAAAAATTTTGATTCGAGTACAAAAGTGGTTTTTGATATGCGTCTTCTTCCGGATGAGGACCCGCAATCCGCGATAGAGAAAATGCTCGACTGGATAAACGCGAGCGCGAAGAGGCATAAGCTGGATTCACGCGTTTCGGTTTCAATAACAAAGGATAAAAAGGGGTATCTGGCGCGCGAGGACGACCCGTTCGTGAGTTTGGTTAAAGATGCGCTTGGTGAGAAGAGCGTTTATGGCGACCTTGCAGGCAGCGACATGACATTCTTCGGCGACAGGCAAGAAACCGCGATACTTCTTGGTCCGATGAGGTGGGACGATTTCTTCAACACGAACATCCACAGTATTGATGAGAGGGTGCGCGTC
>JBFMAP010000212.1:0-1465 GCA_040755655.1 Microcaldota archaeon | reverse complement strand
AATATTGAGGAGTGCGGGTTGCCTATGATGTCGACGGACACGAGCGGCTCCTCCGTATATTGTAGTATACCTTTCATCGGCCCTTCCGCTGCAGCCTTCACAGCCGCGTTAACATCCTCGCGCGCAACCTCCGTGTTGAGAACTGTCACGAGGTCGTTCACAGAGCCGTCAGGAATCGGGACGCGGAGCGCGATTCCATCCAGTTTTCCCTTCAACTCCGGGATAACCTCGCCGATTGCCTTCGCCGCGCCGGTCGTTGTTGGGATTATTGAGACCGCTGCTGCGCGCGCGCGCCTCAAATCCTTGTGCGGCAAATCCAAAATTCTCTGGTCGTTCGTGTACGCATGGCATGTGGTCATGAAGCCGTATCTTATCCCGAACGAATCGTTCAGCACTTTCGCCACAGGCGCAAGGCAGTTCGTTGTGCAGGACGCCATGGAGATTATGTCGTGCTTCGCAGGGTCGTAGATTTTTTCGTTAACCCCGAGGACGAGCGTCGCATCAGGGTTTTTCGCAGGCGCTGAGATGAGCACTTTTTTCGCGCCTGCGGAGATGTGCTTCGCAGCGCCCTCGCGCTCTGTGAACAATCCCGTGGATTCGATGGCGATGTCAACGCCCATGGATTTCCAGGGCAGGTTCGCAGGGTCCTTCTCAGCGAGAACTTTTATCTCCTTACCATTAACAACGATGGCGCCCTCCTTCGCCGAAACGCCGGCGTCGAAAACGCCCTGCACAGAGTCGTACTTCAAAAGGTGCGCGAGCGTCTTCGGGTCCGTGAGGTCGTTCACAGCAACAACATCGAAACCCGCGCGCATCCTCACCGCGGCGCGGAGAACGTTCCTTCCGATCCTTCCGAAACCGTTTATCGCGACCTTCATCCCATCACCCCGGATATGCACGGCACGTGCACACCAGTTACCGTTGATAAATTTAAATAACATATCATTTTAATTAACTATGGTGGTCGGATGGACTTTTACACTCTTGACGACGTCGAATTGAGGGGAAAAAAGGTTTTCGTGCGCGTGGACATGAACTCGCCGATCGATGAGAATGGGAGGATTGCGGGCGAGGACAGGATACAGGGCTGCGCCGAGACGATAAAGGAGATTTCGGACAAGGGCGCGAAGACGATTGTGCTCGCGCACCAGGGAAGGGCTGGCGACCCTGACTTCAGCACGCTCGAGCAGCACGCGGTTGTACTGGGCAAATACACCGGAAAGAAGGTCGAGTACGTTCCTGACGTGATAGGGCAGGGCGTGTTCGACAGGGTTGGAAGGATGAGGGACGGGGACATAATCCTTCTCGAGAACGTGAGGCTTCTCGCAGAGGAGACGCTCGAGCGGAGCGCGGAGGAGCACGCGAAAAGCATATTCGTGAAGCGGCTCTCTCTTCTGGGCGATTATTATGTGAATGACGCGTTCTCCGCAGCGCATCGCGCGCACGCCTCCATCGTCGGTTTCGC
>JBFMAP010000211.1:0-1514 GCA_040755655.1 Microcaldota archaeon | reverse complement strand
CCTTTTTTTCTTCCATTTTCAATCCCGAAGCGCGTTTTACCAGCCCCGTGCCTGTTTCATCATACGTGCTGAATTATAGTCAAAAAATAAAGGGATGCCACATCCGGGAACGAAAGACGGGACCGGAAACGGGGCGCCCGGCGCCCCTGTTTAAAAAAATTTTACGTATCTTTACAAATCGGAATCGCGGGGGTATAATTTGCTAATCCAATCAGAGAAAAGGTGCCGATAATGGGCAAGAAATGGGCGATATTACCGTTTATCCTGATGATTCCGGTGTTCATGGCGTCGTGCAGCAAAAAGGACGTGGAGTACAGAATCGTTAAAAAAGAAGTCCGCAAAAACCCAGACAGCGCTTCAGCCCACCGGAACCTCGCGTATTTCTACGACAGGCATAAAATGTGCGAAAAAGCCATCGAAGAATACAAAATAACACTCAAATTGAGACCCGGCGACTTCATTTCGCTGAACAACACGGCTCAGTGTTACTACAAGATGGGCAAATACGAGGAAGCGAGGGAGATTTTCGAAAAACTGAAAGAAAAACATGTCAAAAACAGCGTACTACGCAGCAACCTCGCGATGGTGTACCACAAGCTCGAACGCTACGGCGAAGCCGTCGCCGAATACGAGAAAGCCCTCGAACTGAACCCCAGGAACGACTACGCGAAGGAAGGGTACAAGATACTGAAAGAGGAACTCGACCTGAAGAAAATTGACCTCGGAGAGCTGAAGAAGGAAAAAAAGCCGGAAGCCGAAGAAACGCAGACGGAAGAAAAAGCGCGAGAAAGCGAAGAAGAAGGAGAAAAGGAATAATCCCGGATGAAAATCCGGTTTTGTCTTCCTCAGGCGAGAAGGTCCACGTTCAAAGCCACCCCAAGACTCTGCAAAACTTGAATCTGCGCCTGTTCCATTTCCTGAAGGCTTTTGAGAAGGAGCGCGAGCTGGGCGTACTGCAGGGATAGAGTCCTCGCAAGGGCGGCGGTTGTAACTGCGTTCTGCACTGCTGAAACGTCCATTTACATTCCCCCGAAACGTCCTTATTAACAACTATCGGCGCGGAAGCGGAAAACTTTAGCTTTTGTTCTAATTTGTACGGATTTTCCGGGGACTGCCGCGCGAGGGGGGGCGAAGTGGCGTCAGACCGCAGCCTTCGCGTCCCGCGCCGAATCGCCGGGCGCCGGGAAAGCGACGGAGGCGATTCCGCGCAGGAACCCCGCCGCGGCGGGCGAGTTAATCCTTTCGAGGGCTTTCGCGATTTCAGCCCTGAAAAACGGCTCGGAAACGGAGTAGAGCCTTATGAGCGGGACGACCGCCGCCGGACTTGCCGTTTCGCCGAGAGCGCCCACCGCCTCGCGCCTGACCTCGACGTCCGGGTCTCTCAGCGAGGCGATAATCCACCACAGCGCGCCCCGCTCCCCGCGCTCGGCTAACATGCGGATCGAGTGTATTCTGACGTACCTGTTTTGCGAAAACCTGAGGCGGAAGACGAGTTCGTCCGAGGGTACGTGAGG
>JBFMAP010000210.1:0-1521 GCA_040755655.1 Microcaldota archaeon | reverse complement strand
CTGCTCAGGAGTGAGTTCATCCTTTAGAGGGCCGTTTCCAACGCGCGTGGTGTATGCCTTAATCACCGCGAAAACGTCGCGGATTTTTTTCGGGCCAACGCCGACATCCGCGGCGATTGTGGAGGCGCTAACGTCCTTTGAGGTGACATACGGGTAAGTGCCGTAAAGAAGCGAGAGGTTGAACCCCTGCGTGCCCTCAATCAAAACTTTTTTCGCCTTGTTTACTTCCGCGGGAACGTCGCAGACGAAAGGCTCGAGTTCCGGAATGTCGCGCGCAAGAAGAGCCGTCCGCGCCACTCTGTCCATGTTCGCAGGACCGCAGCCTGTTCCGGTGGTGCCTATTTTCTTCGAGCTCTCATCCATATCAGCATCGCGGTGCTTCTGCAGAATGACCGTGCAGCGCGAATCAACCCCTGTCCTGTTGCCGATGTTGAGTTCGTTAACTTCTTTCAAAAAAACTTCTGGATTAACGAGGACGCCTGCGCCTACGAGAAGGCGCGCGCGCTCATAAACGAAACCAGAAGGAACCATCCGAAGCCCGTATTTCTTCCCCTTGTAAAAGACCTGGTGCCCTGCGTTCGGCCCAACCCCGCCGCGCGCAACCACCTGAGGTTTGTCATTGAGCGCGAGATACGAAACTATCTTGCCTTTTCCCTCGTCCCCGAACTGCGCGCCCACAACGATGTCGCAAGCCATGGGTTCACCTGCGAAATTAACAGGATAAAAGTTTATAAGATTGGTGGGGGATATTTGAGCATATTCTCATCAGTGTATGGTGGAAATTTGCTTCCGTTCCCTGAAATCCTGAGGAAAATGAGGCGCGGCCCGCAGGTCGTGCTCCCGAAGGACATAGGGATGATACTGGCTTTTACCGGCGTGGGGAAGGAAAGCGTCGTCGTGGATGCAGGAGCGGGGAGCGGGTTTCTCGCGGTTTCTCTCGGAAACGTCGCGAAAAAAGTCACGAGTTACGAGCGGAGGGAGGATTTCGCGAAACTCGCGAGGGACAACGTGGCGCGCGCAGGCCTTTCAAACGTGGAGATAAAGGAGCAGGACGTGTTTCGCGGGATTGCGGAGCGCGGGGTTGATTTGGTGACGCTTGATTTGGCTGACTCGCACAAGGCTGTGGGGCACGCGAAGAAGGCGCTGAAAAAAGGGGGCTACGTCGTGGGGTATCTGCCGCACGTCGAGCAGGTGAAGAAATTCGTGGGCGCGTGCGAGAGAAACAAATTTGAGAATATTTTCACGCTTGAGTGCATCGCGCGCGAACTCCTTGTGAGAAAGGAGGGAACGAGGCCTGAGACAAAGGGGCTGCTGCACACAGGATATCTCGTGTTCGCGAGAAAATAGCGGGATGAGGTGAATTGCGAGGTGGTTGTTTGATAGACAGCGTGTTCGAGAGCATAGCGATACATCCGCTTGACGAATTGGTTATTCACGAGGAGATAATACCGCAAAACCTAGAGCACCTGAAGGAGTCCATGGTGCGCTCTGGAAGGCTCGTTGACCCCATCATCATTGACA
>JBFMAP010000209.1:0-1539 GCA_040755655.1 Microcaldota archaeon | reverse complement strand
TCTAGCGAAGAATCTCAAATTCTTAGCAACTTAAATTCGGATAGTCTCTTCGATAGAAAAAAATACGAAACTGAATACATAAACTGGGCAGAAAGATTTGCGAGCAAAGCCGAATTAATGATCCAACATAACACCGATTTCCTCAATTTTATCGACAAAAATGAGCAAACACTGCAGGACACAACAAATGTGAACACAGTGAAAGTAAAGACAAGCATACGAGACCTTAATTCCAAATTAAAACGAAGTATCGAAGGAGTTAACGGAAATCTTAAAACTTTCGAAGAAGAAGCGCAAAAATCAAAAGCCATTCAAGATCTATTGCTCATTGGTTTAGCGTGAGCTACCGGAATTTTTCAGGCAGCCTTTTCGCGAGACTGTCGATTTCTTCTATTAATTTTTTCGGCGTGTACGCGTGCAGTTCTTCCACGAGCCCCCTTTCCCCGAGCATTTTTCTCTCGAGCGGGAGCGACACGCCATCCACGGTGCGCGCGTCGGCCATGTGCAGCGAGCCCAGGGGCGCGCGGCATAATTTTCCAGATGGGGTCTGCGACGGGTCGATGTTGATTTCGTCAGGCTTCTTCTCGTGCCCTCCCACGACCTTGAAGCCCACTTTTTTCGCGACCTGCGCTGCCCATCTTCCTGTGAATGACGCGCCTGGGTCCTTTTTCGTGTATTGGAAGTATTTTTCATAAATTTGCGCGGGTTGCGGCTTTTTGAAAAAAAGAAACACATGAAAAGAAGAGCCAGTCCACGCAACGAGTTTCTCGCTCTCGAGGATTTTTCCCAACTGCACCTTAAACTCAACGTCGTCATCAATAACCTCGACAAACGCATCCGCGACCGCGCGCGCCTGCTCCGAAGTTATCCTCTCACCCCTGTCCAAATCGAAAAATATCCTCTCGATTGGTTTCCCCTCGCCCTCGCCATTCGTCGCGTAGAAGAAGTCTGCGAGCTTCCGCGGGAGGAAATAGTTCCAGATTTTCTGCTGCGCGCGCGTCAGTTTGGATTTCGCGTCCGCGAGATGCTCGGTCGTTCTGCGAATTTCGAGAAATTCAGGGGTTATCTCGCGCGCCATCTCTTCCGCGCCCAGCGGCTCCTCCTTCGAGCCGCGCTTAATCAAATACGGCATCGGGCCAGAGGGAAGCCAGTTCTTCGCGGCAATTTCCTTTCCTGCGAGAAATTTTTTCAGTTTGGGCGCGACCAACCCGTAGAACAAGAGAGTCTCCGCGTGCCCGAACGGACGCACGACGTCCTGAACCTCTTCAGCAAGTTCCGCGAGCGTTTTCATAAAACGCGCCCATAATCAAGATTTCGCAGCGGCGTTCAAATCCTTCAGAAGCGCCTCCAACCTATTCTTATCCATCCCATGAGTGAACGCGCCCTGCTCGACGGTTTCCCAGTACGCGACGTGGCAGCCCACGCAGTGGAGTCCGTGCTTCAGGAACACGCTCACGGTTTTCGGAAACTTGCTTATCACCTCGCCGAGCGTCATGTCCTTCGTAATTACATTTTTCGTTTCCTTTTTCACTTTCGCGG
>JBFMAP010000208.1:0-1546 GCA_040755655.1 Microcaldota archaeon | reverse complement strand
AGGGCCTGATGGCGGCGCGTACAGCTGCGGCGTGGTGCGCGAGTCGGTGAGCGTGAAACTCCTTCCAAACGATTACGTTGTGGGGGTTGTGGAGCAGAGGCAGAGGGTCGTCACGCGCATGAGGCAGACGACGCAGTATAAATATGTGATGAAGATGGTGAATTACACCTACCAGGCGAACGTGACTGAGTACATGAACGTGACGAAATACAGGAATGTCACGAAGTACCGCGAGGAGCCGGTTACCGAAACGAAGTTTTTCTGGGAGTAGGACGCGGAAGGCGACCGAAACATATTTATAGTGGATTAAACATATCATAATCATGGAAAATATACATACCCGCATGACTGTGGAACTCTTAGGGGTGCCCGCCCACGTGCTTGAACGCGCGCTGGAGGAGGGACTTGCAGGCTCCCGCAACGATGTCATACGCCAGGCGCTTGTTTTATACGGGGAGAAGCTTGGTTTGCTGGACAACGAGGGTCCGCTTAGCGAGGAAGTCTCCAAAGCGATTGACGCGGCAGGGAGCGAGAAGAGCATATCCCACAAAGAAGTCAAAAAGAGACTGGGGCTATGAGCGTAGAGTGGAAGGAGTCCGCGCTCCGAGACTTGAAGAGCCTGCACAAGACTTTCCAGAAGGCAGTCGTGCAAAAGCTCGAGCGGGCTGAGCAGAGTCCGCAGTATTATTTGGAACGGTTGGTTGACCGACCGTATTACAAACTCAGAGTCGGTGATTATCGCGTGTTTTTGGACTGGCAGAAACCGAACCGCCTCGCGGTTTTGCGCATCTTCCACCGCAAGGTAGCTTACAAAGGCAGATAAGGGAATAACTAAGCTTCTTCGCTCGATAAACTGTGCGAGTGCGCGCCGTACGAATTTAATGCGTGAGTAATGCTAATTGAATAATCCCGCGCGCTACCCCGATGAATGCTCGGATTTCAGCAGGGTTACCTCGTTCACATTGAGGTCCAAGTCCACGGCGGTTTTCAAATTCTTCTCGAGCGCGACCTTCATCTCGTCTGCCTTCTCCTGCGTAATCTTTTTCGGGGAATCCACGGTCGCGGACACCTTCAGCGCGCCGCTTCTCCCGGTCTCGAACCCGAACTCAACGAGCCTCGCCTGCTCGATTCCCTCAATCTGCGCGCCCAGCACCCGCTCTACTGTCGTCCTCGTGTTCGCGGTGTTTATGCTGTCCAGCATTATCCACGCGAGCGGAACTAGTATCACCAAAAGAAGGACCGCGGATGTTTTCAGCCTGCTCCTCGTCTCCTTCTCAGCGGAGAGCGAGAGTTTCGGGCTGAAGCCCATGAGCCAGAATATAAAAGAGCCTGCGAGGTTTATCGCGATTATGTTCGCGGCGAACAGGAGCGCGCCTCCGACCGCGATGTTGGGCATTTTCAGCGCGATTCCGATGCCGATGACGCTCAGGGGCGGCATGACCGCGACCGCGATTGCGACGCCCGGCAGCGCCGCGCTTATGTTCTTCCTGCAGAGCGCGTACGCGCCTGCGGCACCGCTCGCGAGCGCGACCACGAGGTCAAGGGG
>JBFMAP010000207.1:0-1559 GCA_040755655.1 Microcaldota archaeon | reverse complement strand
AACCGGAGGGGTTTTCGAGGGAGTCCAGGATACTGCGAGGCTCGGGCTTGGCGCGTTCGAGGTGGAGTTCGTGCGCGGCGTGAGAATGGGTGATGAGTACGCCGCGCGCGTTGGGGAGGAGGCGCGGAAACTCAACATCTCGCTGAGCGCGCACTGCCCCTACTGGATTAACTGCGCAGCGAAGGAAAAAGCAAAACTCGCGACAACCGAGCGCAACATACTAGAGACCGCGCGCATCGCGAAAATTCTGGGCGCGCGCATAATCGTCTTTCATCCCGGCTTCTACATGGGCAGGAGCCCGCAGGAGACCGGCAGAATAATAAAAAACACGCTCGCCGGGATTCTCGAGAAAATGAAACAGGAGAAAATAAGCGGCGTGGTTCTCGGCCTCGAGACTTCCGGAAAGCAGGCGCAGTTCGGAACTCTCGCGGAAAATCTGGAGATTGCGCGCGAGCTTGGGCAGGCTGTCGTTGTGGATTTCGCGCACATCCACGCGCGCGGGAACGGCTCGCTCAAAAATAAGGAGGATTACAAGAATATTTTCGATGAGATTGAAAAAGCGATGGGCGCGCCCGCGCTCAAAAAACTCCACGCGCACTTCAGCGAAATCGAGTTCAGCGAAAAGGGTGAGAGGTGGCACCTCGAGTTGGGGACGAAAAACTCCCCTCCGTTCAGGCCGCTTGCGGAAGTGATTGCAGAAAATGGTTATGACGGCAGTATGATATGCGAGAGCCCGCTCCTAGAGCAGGACGCACTCAGGATGAAGAAAATAATGGAGGAGGCAATAAAAAAATCACGCTAACTCTACACTGACAAACTCGCCATCATTTTTTATAACCACAGTTTCTCTTCCGTCCAACTCAAACTCGTCGCGCTCCATTGCGCATTTTGTCTTTTCAGTGAAAGAAGTAGCACCGTTGTCAATTCTAATTTCGCTTCCTTCTACACTCATTTTCCACTTGCCTCTCAAATTCAACTCAATTTCGCGCGCGTTGTTTTTTCCCAAAATGCAGACTTCATCTGCGGCATTTTTTATGTCCGCGAGCGCGAGTTTTGCGTATTCGCGCGAAAGCGCGTCCTCGCCAGCCTGCCTCACTCCGAAAACGAGGGGAACCCAGATTGTGAGGAACGCTACGAAAGCGGCGAGAAGGATAAGAAATTCAAGCGATACCTGTGCCCTCACCATCCCACTTCGTCACTGCGCCTTGCAGACTTCCTCGAACGGGTCGCAGTAGTTCGACGTGCAGTCCGCGTCAGCGGTGCACGGCTGACCGTTCGCGAGTTTCTTGCTTTCGGGCTTGGTGATCTCCTTCGTCTCCTTGAAGATATCGCTCGTCTCGGATTTCACGACGCCCCTCGCCTCTTTCGCGGTCTGCTGCAGCGTTATCACAACGATGAGCGCGACCGCGAGCACCGCTGCTATTATGATGATGAGTTCGGCAGAAATCTGCCCGCGAGCCATTGCCGCCATAATCACCTATATTATAATGAGCAAATGTTTTTTATCGCTTTCCCTTTCTGCGCGCGAACAGGAAGAACGCCGCCGCCCCGAGCACAGC
>JBFMAP010000206.1:0-1575 GCA_040755655.1 Microcaldota archaeon | reverse complement strand
TCCTGCGCCTAATTTCCTCTTTTTCAAGCAGTCCAGGCTCCTTCGGCTCGACGTGCATGAAGAATGGCCCTATGGTCTGCCTCGACTTGTCGGTGAGCAGGCAGCAGCAGTTCCCCAAATCGAGCTTCGAGATTTTCGCCTGCGCGGACGCGACGAGCGAATGGTCGGACTTGTCGAACGCAAGCTGGTCTATTGAGAGCTTCGCGCCTATCGCGTCCTGCTTGAATACGAAGTGATTCTGTGCGTGCCTCCAGATTCCTTCTGAAAGCTGGTCCGAGTAGTGTGTGATGAACATCAGCCCGATGCCCCTCTTCCTGAACGCGCCCAATTCATTCTCCAATTCCTCCACCACTTCCCTGCTCCCGTCGTCGCTCGAATATTTTTTGAAAACCAGGTGCGCCTCTTCAAGAATGAGGAGGAGGCGGAAGTCGTCCTCGCCGCGCTCGTCGAACCTCTGCGCGGCGTACGAAAAGATTTGTGAGAGGAGGAACGAGTAGATTAAGGGCCTGAGTAGTTTGGAGATTCCGCTCAGCTCGAACACCGCGCCGCGCGCAACGCAGTCCTCAATCAGTATTCCGTGCCCCGTGAAATTCTCTTTCTGCATCAGCTCCTTTAAGTTCTCTAGGGAAGCGGAGAGGTTCTGCCCGTACTTGTCGAACCTCACGAGCCCCTTGCTCTCGGTTCCGTAGATTTCCTCCACCGCTCTCTGAACTTTCAGGTAAACCTCTTCGAGCGAAGGCTCCCTCTTTTCCGCGTAGAGCTCGCGGAACGCCCTGAGCAGTGTCCTTCTCAGCGGAATTGTGTAGGGTCCTGCGTGCATCGCGTTGCTCATGTGAAGCGCCAGGTTTTGGTAATAAACATCAACGGGCACGCTCCCGGGGCAGCGCACCAGATTCATCGGCGAATTCGCAACGTCGACAATCAGAATCTTCTCGCTCGCCCTCCCCAATCTCGACCACTCGCCGCTCGGGGTTATGACTATCACTGGCTTGCCGTCCTTGAGGAGCGGGAGCGTGAGCGTCATCGCCGCAGTGGTTTTCCCGGAGCCCTGCTGTCCGGTCACGGAGCAGTGCCTGTTCAGCGAGTAGTAGCTGAAGTTGATTTCCCTGCCGCAGTCGTCCACGCCGCACACGAGTTCCCTGCCTATGAGCGCGCCCTCTTTCAAACTGTTGGAGGGCGCCGGCGGCACGTCCACCACGATTTTCTCTTCCGCGCACTCCCGTGAAAATGAGATGAACTTGGAAGCGTATCTCCCGGACATTATTTCCCCTGTTGGTTTCTCCTGCGGGAAACATTTTTCTATCCCGTCGTTGCGGTCGATTTTCTCCTCAATACAAAGGAGTTTTGGCAGGAGCTGGTTTTTCAGGTGCGTCGAGTCTTTTCCCCACCCGGCCACGCTCACGCGGAAAACCCCGTCGTTCAAATTCTTCGCGTTGTTGCACATCGAGACGATTTCCGCTGCCAATTGCGTCTCGTCCGTGCCTGAATAGACGAACTGGCTCGCGGATGATGAGAAACGGCGGGTCCCGAAGGCGATGTCTGGGTAGTGCGCTCCCCTCTCAACGCTAAGTGCAT
>JBFMAP010000205.1:0-1583 GCA_040755655.1 Microcaldota archaeon | reverse complement strand
AAACAAGTGATTGTCATACGCGACGATTTGAAACTGGGGAAGGGAAAACTAGCGGCGCACGTGGCGCACGCGTCCCTCGAGGGGTTCCGCGCTGTCGAGGCGATGAACAAGGAGATGATAAAGAGATGGGAGGCGCAGGGCTCGAAGAAAATAGTCGTGCGCGTGGAAAATGAAACCGCCCTGCTCGAAATCTACTCACGCGCGAGAAGCATGCTTCCGTGCGCGCTCATACGCGACGCTGGACTCACGCAGGTTCCAGAGGGCACGATTACCGCGATGGTCCTCGGACCGTGGCGCTCGCGCGAAATTGATGAATTTACAGGAGAATTGAAGTTACTCTAGAAAATCGAGCCAACCATAATATTTCTTATCCTTCCCGCGCGCAACCTCGGAGAATTTTTTCTGTAGTTTTTCAGTGAGAGGACCGCGCCCTCCTTTTCCAATTTTTTTTCCGTCAATCTCGCGTATGGGAATAACCTCAACCGCGGTGCCTGAGAAGAAAGCCTCATCGGCATTCAGTAGCTCGGCGCGCGTTATGTCGCGCTCCTCGCATTTCATTTTCTCATCGCGCGCAATCCTAATCAGCGAGTCGCGCGTTATTCCCAAAAGAATGCCCGCGCTCGGCGGAGGGGTGAGGAGCGCGCGCCTTTTCACGATGAAAATGTTCTCGCCAGGGCCCTCTGCGACGCTTTCTTTCAGGTTCAACTGTATCGCACCACCGCAGCCGTTTTTCTCTGCCTCGGTTTCGGCGAGCGCGGAGTTCGCGTAGTTCGCCGTCGCCTTCGCATAGGGCGGGAGGATGCGCGCGTCAGGCCTGCGCCACTTGGAAATTTTGCAGGTTATCCCCCTCATTCTGCTGTCCCTTGTGAAAAACGCGTCCCAGGGCCAGGCCGCGAGCGCTACGTTTATTATTGATTTGAGCGGGTTGAGCGACATCTCCCCGTATCCGCAGAAAACCAGCGCGCGTATGTAGCAGTCGCTCAAACCATTTTTCCTTATGAGTTCTTTCGTGACCGCGATGAGTTCCTTTTCAGTGTATGGAATTTCCATGCTGTAAGTTCGCGCGCTCTGGAAAAGGCGCGCGACGTGGTCCTTCAGGCGAAAAATTGCCGGGCCTTGCGGCGTTGGGTAGCACCGGAGCCCCTCGAACACGCCTGTGCCGTGAAGGAGCGCGTGGGTGAGAACGTGTACGCGCGCATCCCTCCATTTAACGAACCTGCCGTCCATCCAGATGAATTTCGTGGGCGTGATTGGCATAATTACACGGAGTAATAATGGGCGGTTATTTTAAAAAATAGAACGCCCGCGCGACCGCACGCGGGCGTTGTTCGGCCGTATTGTGGTGAATTGGGCTACAAAAGTAGCGCAAAAATAATTTATTCCTCGTGGTCGCGCCACAGGGACCTCTTCTGGTTCAGGAGTTCCTTCGCGACGGTCAGCAGTTGCGTGCTCAATCGCAGGGCCTCGTCCGGGTTCAGCTTTATCGCCTGGCTCGCGACAGAGTTCATCAGCCTTAGCGTTATTATCCCATCGCGCGGGAAGCCGTTGTTCACAGTAGGCAGCTCGCTCTCGAGGCGGAGCGC
>JBFMAP010000204.1:0-1586 GCA_040755655.1 Microcaldota archaeon | reverse complement strand
AAAAGACAGGGGAAATTTCGAAACTCGAAAGGGAAATCGTGATGTGGAACCGCCAGCTCGAGAGGCTCGGAACCGGAGAGAGGCCCGTGGATGTAATATGCTATTTGATGACGACCGCGGACGGCGCGAGCAAGGAGGAAGCGGTAGGCAAGGCGAAGAGCCAGGCAAAGGAGGTGCGCTCCGCGATAGGAAATGCGTTAAACGCGGAAGTTATGCCGCTTGCAGGTGAAGATATGAAGAAATGCTTTGAGTGGGAGCGGATTCTCCCGGCTTCGCAGGAGGAGTTCCATGACGTGGCTTACTAGCGGAAACCTCGCGCCGCAAAGGGTGATGAACAGGGATTTGGGCAGGAGAAGGTTTTTCGTCCACCCGCCAGAGCCGCCTAGAGAGCACATCATGCACCCGCCATCTGATTCGATTTACTTAGGGAGAACGAAGCTACTTGGAGTTCCCGTTTACTGGACGTACAAGAACCTCGCGAACCCGCACATGCTCATCTGCGGGGTGACGGGCTGCGGAAAAAGTTACACTGTGAAAAGTTTCCTCACGCGCGCAGCACTCGTGTGGGGGACGAACGCGCTCATTCTCGACTGGGCCGGAGAATACGGGGAGTGGGTGGAGCAGGCAAACGGAAAAGTTGTCGCGCTCGGGAGAGGGAGCTACATAAATTTGCTCGATTTGGGGGGAATGAAGCCGATTGACAGGATAAAGCAGATCATCGGCGCGCTCGGAATACTCACGGACATTGACGAATACCCCGAGCAGAAGAGGCTCACGGAAAAGGCGATTGAGCGCGCTTACGAGGAGAAGAAGATAAGGCTCACTGAAAGGCAGGAAAAAAAGATTTCCCCTCCCACTCTGAAAGATGTCGAGAGAATTCTCAAAAGTTGGGCGAAGAAGGAAAGCTCGGTCGCGAGAAGGGAGGATTTGGAGGAAGCAATCTACAGGATAGGAAAATTCACCGTGAAAGGAAACGATTATTTCGCAGAGCAGTCAACCGTGAAGATAGACGGGCTTGCGTCGAGCGGGCTCGTGTGTGTTGATTTGCACGGGCTCCCCTCCGAAGCGTTCCGAAGCCTCGCGGGGCTTACGATACTCCAGTTCATCAAGGAGCAGATGAGGGACGAGGGATGGAGCCCGACGAAGGGAATCAAGACATTCATAGTCGCGGACGAGGCGTGGAAAATCGCGCAGGACGACAAGAGCGACCTGATTGCGATTGTGCGCGAGGGAAGGAAATACCAATTCGGGTTAATAGTCGCGTCGCAGAATCCCACGGACGTAAACAAAGCGATATTCTCCAACGTTGGGACGCTCGTGATAATGCGGCTGCAGCTGAAGGAGTTCAAGGACTACGTGCGCGGCTCGCTCAATTATTCCGATTTCATTCAAAGTGAGATAGACAGGTTCGGGGTCGGGGATGCCGCACTCCATATGGTGTTTCAAACGAAGGCGGATTTCCCGCAGACTTTCATACTCAACAAAATCGACGGCGAGGAGCCGCTCGTAACAATCGAAATTAAGGGGGTGGATGGAATGCGCGCGCTGGAATTCGAAAGGGAGGAGTTCAGGAAGAAGCTCGTTGA
>JBFMAP010000203.1:0-1587 GCA_040755655.1 Microcaldota archaeon | reverse complement strand
GCGGTATCGGCATTTTAATCTGGAATTCCGGGTACTGCGCGCGCAGGAACGGAGGGACGATGAACAGTATCGGGAGCAGCACGATGAGCGGCCTGAACTGGAGCGTCATCGACTCCGTGAGCAGCGGCATCATCCGCGAATAATTTTTCTCCGCGCGCGCGAGCCTCTCCTTGTCCCCGCTCTTGAGCGCCTCGCGGTGCTCCTTGTTCATCTCGTTCATCTCTTTCTGAATCTCCATAACGCGGTCCCTTCTCCCGAAAGTTTTCATCACAAAGGATGAAAACAACAGGTAGAGCCCTGCCGAAAGCGTGATTACGATGAAAGACTCGCTTAGACCGTTCATATCAATCACCGGAGGACGGACTTGAGTTTCTCGACCGCATCGTCGAGCTTCCCGTCCGCGTTCTGAATTATTATGGCAGGCGCGCCTGTGAAAGCCGCATACGCGGCGAGCAGCGCCTTGTTTATGAGTTGGACCTCCTCGAGCGCCTCGAGCGGCTGTATGTCCCGCGCGCGCGTGCTGTCCTCGTGCCTCCTGCGCAGAATCTCCTGCGAGGGCGCGGTTATGAGCACGAACGAATCGACGTTGAGTTCCTTCAAAATGTCAAACGGAAGCCCTGGGAGATGGCCGCGCGGGGTGGCGATTGAGCAGTGCGTGTCCAGAATGACTTTCCCCTTCTCCGCGGAAATTTTGCGCGCTGCCTCCCTCTGCAGTTCCTTCTGCGCGCGCGTGGGAAGTTTCCTAATCTCATCTCTGTTTGAAACCAATTTTTTCGCGAGCGCGAGCTCGAGCATAACGTCCCCGTAGTTCATCATCTTCCAGTCCGGAAGTTCCTTCTTAATTTCGCGAAGGACTGTTGATTTCCCTGCGCCCGGAATTCCAAGAACAACAATCATACAATCACCACCACAACCAACACCAGCAACGCAAACGCCAACAACGCACGCACCACCAACCACCACGCACGGCGCGCTCGACCAATTTGCGCCTATGCGCAAATGGTCCATTTTTGCCTTGAGGCAAAAATTGGAGCGCGCACTCGCCAACTCTCATCAGCCCACGAACCTCCTCAAATCAGGATAGAGGTCGAACATCCTCTGCGCGGTCAGGTCCTCGTACATCCTGTTCAGAATGCCGACCGTAAGCAGTATCCCTGTCCCTGTTCCCAGCGCGCCCGTCATATCCGCGAAGAACGCGAGAAGCCCCACGAAAATGCTGCCCAAGACAGTTATGGTCGGGATGTATTTCTCGAGGACTTTCTCTATTACGCGCGGGTCCCTGCGGAAGCCCGGAACCTGAAGCCCTGACCTCTGGAGTTGCGCGGCCACGTCCTTCGCGCCCATTCCAGTGGTCTCAATCCAGAAACTCCCGAACAGCACGCACAGAAGAACCATTGAGAGCATGTACGTGAGGATATGGACGACCTCTGGCACGAAGAAAATCCCAAGAGGAGTCGCGAGCGCGTGCTGGAGGCTGAAATATTGAATATACTCCGCATAGCCTCCTGGGAGGAAGATCGGGTTCGGGAAAGAGGGCGTGATGAAGTATATGAGCCCGCCGTAAAGCCTGCCAGAGGAGTCGGTCTG
>JBFMAP010000202.1:0-1620 GCA_040755655.1 Microcaldota archaeon | reverse complement strand
CTCCTTATCTTTGTAAAGTAGTGCTCCTCTGGCTCGACCTCGCCCAACCAACCACCTTGTTTAAAGTGTATTTGAATGTGTTTAAAAGGATTGTGGTATTAGAAAGGGTGGACGGGAGGTGGACGAGGTATTGTTAATAATTAACCAAAAGGTTTTTATATTGCTTATCTGTTAATTATTAACTGTGGTCTTATGGGCGAGCTCACAGAGCATTTGGAAAACGCGAAGCAGTTCGAGAAGAACGCGAGGCTCCTTGCGAAAGGAAAGGCGGTTCACAAGAATTGGCAGAGCGTGATCGTGCTGTGCTGGTAGGCGGCGTGTAGCTATGTAGCGGTCTATTTCCATAGAAAAGGGAAATCGCTCCACAAGCATTCTGATATGTCGTCCGAGCTGCACAAAGAAGGCAACACCGAAGCATACCACGCGCTTGATGTCCTGAACGGGTTGAGAGCGAGCAGGGGCTACGAAGCGCTGGAGAACGGCGAATCCGCGCTCAGGGCGCTTGAGCAACTTGAGAGACTCAAGCGCTCGCTCGGCACGAGGTGAGGTTGTGGATGCTGGTTTTGGCAACGAGCTATTGCACGCGCTTTATGACGAGATAAACGAGATAGCCCCCAGGATTCCGAAACTCAAGGCCGTTCTACTGTACGGCTCGCACGCGCGCGGGGATGCCGACCTTCTTTCCGACATAGACCTCCTTTTCTTGTATGATATGAAACACAAGCCTATTGGAAGCGCGGAGGAGAAAAAAGCCTCGCTCCTGCTCGGCGAGGCAAGGGAGCATTTGAAAAACCGGTTGGGCTCTCGCGTGAATATTCAGGCGCTTCACACACGCGTGAGGGATTTGCAGAAAAATTTTTTGAAAAATGTCGCCGCAGAATCGAAAGTGCTCTGGGGCTCTGGCTTTTTGGTGAGCGCAAAACCTGGCGAACTGGGTTTGAACCCGTATGTTATTTTTTCATATAGAATTTCTGGGCTGGAAAACTCGAAGAAGGTTATGCTGGCGTACGCGCTTTATGGAAGGAAAGAAAAAAAACGGAGAGGAGCGGGGATTCTTGAGAGCGTCGGTGGTATTCGATTAGGAGACGGCGCAGTCATGGTACGGCGGGAGTTTGAAAAGGAGATAGATGAAGTTCTCCGGAATTTCAGGGCGGAAAGCACAAAATATCTGGTTTGGATGTGATGTTAATAATTAACTGAAAAAGAGCCTGCACTATGTTTGGTTAATAATTAACAACGTTGTAAAAATGTTAACTAATGGATATCTTGGATTTCGCGAAATTTAGGAACTCCTTTGCTGTTTTCAGCGCGTGCTTCGCTTCATATTCGCTGGTTTTGTTTGCCTCATCGTATGTCACGACATGTCTCTTCCGCCTCATCCTGTCCAAAATGGCGAGATAGCCGACGTTTGGAAAAACCGCGCCTATGAAATCAATCGTCGTTTTATGCTCATCCTCGACAGGCCGGTAGCCTTTTGAAAACATGAGCGCGCGGGCAGACTGCAGGATGGCGTTGTAGGAATGCATGAAACTTGCGTCTGAATTCACGGAGAGCAGATGCTCCGCAACCTCCAAATCGCGCTTCGCTATCCCGAGCAGGTTTCTTATCTGGTTCGAATCC
>JBFMAP010000201.1:0-1631 GCA_040755655.1 Microcaldota archaeon | reverse complement strand
CGCCGCGCCTGCGCTCACGTCCGCCTCGCCTGCGAGCGAGCCCACCCTTTTCTCGTATTCGGGCTTCAGGCGCATCAGGTATTTCCCTGCCTCGCACGAGATTGCGAGCGCGCTCTCCTTCCGCGCGTATTCCTCCTGCAATTTCCTGAGCTGTTCCTCCACGAAGCCCGGCGCGGCGATGCCCGAAACGCGCGCGAGTTCGCTTAGGCTGAGCGGTTTCGAACTCATGAAAAGCGCGGCCTCCAAAATTCGGATAGGGTCCAATTCCGCCTCGGAATGCGTTCGCATCATCTGGTCGCCCATCCAATCACTCCATCACTCATTATTCAACTATGTGTGCTTCTGAATGTGTATAAATATTTCGCCGAAGAATTTTTCCTGCGCGAGCGAAAGCTTGTTGTCCTGCGCGAGGTGGAGCATCGGAATGAGCGTGTTTATTTTCTCCTCGCGCGTCCTCTTTTTCAGGAGAGAGGAGAACGTGAGCATCCCCTCCTTGTCAGCGAGGCGCTGCGCGCGCGAGAGGATTTCGTTCATCCGCTCCTCTATATCGTATTTCGGAATAGTTATGGTGATGTGCCCCATCGGCGGCGGTGCGCGCGTCGCGCGCCTGCGTATGTCCTCGAAAACGCTCTCGAGCGCGTGAACCAGTTCGCCGAGGCTGAGCCTCCTCTTCGGTGGGATGCGCGTGCGGAGCGAGAGCATGGGCACCTCCACTGGCGGCTGCTCATCCGCGATGAACACCTCGGATTCGACGACCTGCTCCTCCTCCTCGAACCTGAGCGCGTCGCTCTTGAAACGGAGCAGGATTGAAGACGCGAGGATGAGGTTCGCTGGAATGTGCAAATCGAGGAGTTGGAGCGCGCGTATGCGCGCGAGGTATTTGTCAGCGACGTCGATGATGTCGATGTTCCATGGGTCGATCTGCTCCTTCGCGACGAGTTCGAGTAGCATCTCCTTCCACGTGGGCTCTGCCACGAGGCGCTCGAGGTCCATCGGCTTCTGCGGGGATTGCGCTTCTGTCTCGCCAGTCTCCTCGCTCTCTTCCGCTTCCTCTCTCCTCTCGCTCGCTTCGGCTTCCTCTTTCTCCTCGCTGGCATCGGTTTCTTCCACTTCCGCGCCCGTTTCCTCAACATGCTCTTCCTCGTCCTTTTTCTTGCGCATGCTATGGGAATGTGATTTACATTTTTTAACCTTTTGCTGAGTGATAGATTGCGCGCGTGCGCGAGCCCTCGTAGTCTAGCGGACAGGACTCAGGCCTCCGGAGCCTGAAACCCGAGTTCAAACGCGAACAACTGAAACTCTCGGCGAGGGCGTACGCGCGCGCATATGTTTTTATATAGCAATATGCAGAAGTATAATCGCGGGTGATCAGATGAAAGAGTATGAGAAGACGAAGAAAAGAAGCGGAGAGTTCGATCTCGCGTATGTACCTGTGATAGACATTGAAAAGGGAAGGCAGGAACGGTTCATAAGTGCAAAACAAACTTTGGATGTATACGAAAAAATGTATACTATAGTAAATACGAAGAGGATCGAGCTTGTTCAAGAAGAGAAAAAAGCCAAGGGAGTAGCAATAGTTTGAATTTTAATTTTCGTGAGCATATGCCTGGAAATCCAAATCCTGAAGATGA
>JBFMAP010000200.1:0-1635 GCA_040755655.1 Microcaldota archaeon | reverse complement strand
CGACGCTGGCTTACATCTCGCTATATTCCTATATCGACGTCCTGCTGAACAGGTAGGAGGCGGCGACGAACGCGAGCGCGAACGCCCCGAGCGAAACGCCGAAGTCGAACCCGAGCCCGAACTGGCTCGTTCCAATGAGGAGCGCGCGCAGCCCGTCGACCGCGTAACTGATCGGGTTGAGGGTGCTTATCGCCCTCAGCCACGAGGGCATGTTCTCGAGAGGGAAGAGCGCGTTCGAGAGGAAGAACAGCGGCATCACGACGAAGTTCATTATCAACTGGAAAGTCTCGACCTCCTGCACAACAGAGGCGATTGCTATCCCCACTGCCACGAGGAAGCACGACAATACGACCATCAGCACGAGCGCGACGAGCATATTCATCAGGGACGGAACCGGGACTCCTGTGAAAATGAATCCGAGCACGAGAATCAACAATCCCTGAATTATGGAGGTTGTCGCGCCGCCGAAAATCCTTCCGAGCACTATTGTCTCCCTGCCCGTGGGCGCGGCGAGCATCTCCTTCAGGAACCCGAACTCGCGGTCCCAGATTATCGAAACGCCTGAAAAAATCGAACTGAACATTATTGTCATCGCGAGAATTCCAGGAAGGATGAACGCCTGGTAGTTGAACCCAGGCACCATCGAGGAAAATCCGCCGCCAAGCGCGACAAGGAAAAGAAGCGGCATGCCCAGGCTACCAAGCATCCTCGACTTCGAATTGACGAACCTCTTCGTCTCCCTGAGCCAGACCGCGTAAACCTTTCCTGCCTCAATTGCCATGCGCCCTCCTCCTCATCGTAACTTCGCTGCCCGCGCCCTTCTCCTCGCGCATGCTCGTGCCTGTGTAATGTATGAAAACATCCTCGAGGCTTGGTATGCGGATTTCCACGCTTTCTATCCCCACGCCTGCCTTGAGCGCGACCCCCATAACCTTCGGAACGAGTTTGCCCCCTTCCCTTGCCTCGAACGAGACGCTCACGCTGTCCATCCTCGGCTTCCCGCAGCACCTGCTTTTCTGGAGCGCCTCGGCGAGTTTCGCTGGCTCTCGGGTGTGCACTGACACGACATTGCCGCCAATCGCGCCCTTCAAATTCTTCGGCGTGTCCAGCGCCTTTATCACTCCGTGGTCGATGATGGCGACCCGGTCGCACAAATAATCCGCCTCCTCGAGATAGTGCGTGGTCAGCATTATCGTTATGCCCTCCTTCTTCAGTTTTTCTATGTAACTCCAGATATGCCTTCTCGTCTGCGGGTCGAGCCCGAGCGTTGGCTCGTCCAGGAAAAGCACGCGCGGGGTGTGGAGGAGCCCGCGCGCAATCTCGAGCCTCCTCCTCATTCCACCCGAGAAAGTTTTCACCATCTTGTCCTTCCAGTCCGTGAGTTCAACGAGTTCGAGCACTTCCTTTATCCTCTCTTTTCTCGCGCCCGCGTTCATCCCGTACAGCCTTCCGTGAATATCCAAATTATCGTATGCGCTCAGCCTCGTGTCGACTGTCGGGTCCTGAAAAACAATCCCTATCGATTTCCGCACGCTATCTGCCTGCGCGCGGACGTCGAAACCGGCAACGCTCGCGCTTCCAGAGGTCGGCCCGAGAATTGTCGTGAGCATATAAATGGTAGTGCTCTTTCCAGCG
>JBFMAP010000199.1:0-1649 GCA_040755655.1 Microcaldota archaeon | reverse complement strand
AGTAATACTGCTTGCCATCGGGGGCAGTAACTGGGACGCTATGAAAAGTCAAATTGAGCGCCGCCATCCCGAGCCCGGAGCGGCACTCGTCCATCTCAAAAACTTGCGAATCGTTCCAGAAATTAAAGTAGAGAATTCGTTCTTCTCCTACGTACCAGATGATGCTGCGGTTGTTTGGATAAACCTCTGTGTCAGAAATCAAAAGCGCGTTCGCGTTTGTCGCAAAGGCAAACAACACCGCCAACAACGCGGCTTTCATTTTTCTCCTCGCTTATGCGAGCAGGCCCGCTGCAATCTTCTCGATTGTCGTCGCCGACGCGACTATCGCGGCAACGATGGCGCCGCCCACTAGGCAGGAAAGCGCCCACATGTTCCATTTTCCGCGCGCCTCTGCCGGCTGAATCTGGGCAAGACCGAAGAGTATCCCCCCAATCAGGACCAGGAGGATTGACACGATCGGCCCCGCGGTCTGCAGGGTCCCCTGCCAGTTCGTCAACAATTCAACTATTCCGGCCATAATTCACACCTCCATGCTTATTTTATCGTATATACCTATCTTACTCGATATATGGTATATTTTTAATATACCAAACTCCCTTTTAGAACAAAACATTTATATACCTTCCTTTTCAAAGAGAACAGAGAGCATGCACGCTACGAAAAGAAACAAAAACGAGTATATAAATTAAATACTGGTGAAACAAAAATGACAAAACGAAGAAAACTGACCGTCACGCACCTGACCGCAACGCACCTGAGAATATTGAAAATACTCGCTGAGCGCCCCGCCACAATTAAAGATCTTCAGGAAACTTACAAAATTTCCAAGCCGACGTTCGCAGCTTTCGCGCGCCTCGCGAAGGAGCTGAACCTCGTGCAGACCGGCGAGATTTGCGGGTATTACTACATGATAACGCCGAAGGGAAGGAAGATTCTTTCATTGAGCGCAGAGATTGAGGAGGCGCTCGAAGACCTTGAGAAAGGAGGGAAAGAAAAATGAGGTTCGAGGAGGCAAGAGCACAGGGCAGGCCCGGGGTTAGCGCAGCGTTTCCATATCTGCTCCACGCTCTGAAAGCCCTCAACATCGTCCTTGGCTATCTGCTCATCGCAAAAATCGCCGGGAGTTGGTTCAATCTTCCTTTGGGCCTGTTTCTTCTCGCCGCGATTTTCATCGTTTCTTTCGCGGGCTTTTTCTTTCTGGACCGCGCTTTCAAAAGAGATTCGTATTCAAAGAGCGAGTACCTGGTCCACACGGGTACGCTCTTGTTTTTCGGTTTCATCTGGCTGATGTTTGGGAGGTGAACGCATATGCGGATTCCGTGGCCGGCCGGCGGAAAGCGGCACAAAATAGCGTATGCTACATACGAATTAAAATCAGTCCCGAATCGCAGAATTGACGTCGCGGAGCTGTTCGCGAAGAAGATGCGTTTTCCTTTTGCCGTGTTCTATGATTTCCTGAAAATGAAAACTTATGCAATTATCCCCGAAGAACAATCGGGATTTTTCGAGAGTATAGTTCGAACAGTTGTTGGACTTGAGTTTGAGCAAGCAGACGAGCTCAGCGAGGAAGTTGGGGCGGAAGCGTGGTGCTGCGTCGGATTCCCGAGCGAAAGGGAAGCGCTGACAAACGATCCGTTCTCGCGCGCCAT
>JBFMAP010000198.1:0-1664 GCA_040755655.1 Microcaldota archaeon | reverse complement strand
CTCCCCAGCAACTCCTCATCTGAATTCGTGAACACGAGCGTCCGCTCGCCCCTGAAATATCCCTCTGCGACAAAAAGACCAAGGAATTCAGCCAGCTCTGGGCTCATGCGAGTTGGAATAGTCACGGCGTTGCCGAACCTGTCGCCCCTCAAGCGCATAGGAACGGGCAGGACTCGCCCCATTTTTGAATAAATCTCTTTTATCCATTTTAGTTTTGGAGTCACGCTCTTTGCAAGCAGGCTTTTTATCGTTATATCAGAAAGGTCCACGCAAACGCCAATCTCTCTTGCTTTCCTGAGAAGAGCGGAGACCCCCGCGCGAATATCCTCGTCAAGCGCGCGCGCCTCGCCCAGCACGTACACATCAATCTCTGCATCTTCGCAATTCGCTTCGATTTTTCTTATCGCGGTTATGAACTCGCCTGCCTTCAGTTCGCGCGCCCGCGTTTCCTCAATCCCCCCGCGCCCATTTATCTTGAATAGTTTGTGAACTGGGGTTACCCTAACGCTCCTGCCGCTCCTTGTTTTTATTCGCATAAGGGTATCGCTCATGCCCTTGTAGAATGTCGTCGTAGTCGCTTTCTTAAGTCGTCCATCGTGCATCGAAAATACAGAAATCGGCTCTTTCGTGAATATGAACTCTTCAACTCCGTTTCTTTCCACCACGCCCTTCTCAACGCAATACTGATACAGTTGCTCCATTGTAATAAGCGAGCCATCCGCGAGCATAACTGGCGTATCACCTGAGACGCATTTACCGCTTCCGAAGGGCCCAGGGATTGAAGCGGTCCCTCCTTTTGCAACAGGGAAGAACGTGTCGAAAATCCTCTGCCCTGAGATGAGCGGGGTGTCAGGGTTCATCTTCTCCACGTACGGCCGCGCCTTCCGCACGTACCATCTTTGCACCATGCTGAGCGCGTGCTTCTTTCCTCCGGATGTTTTCAGCGTGCAAACCGTATCCTCGACAGCGTATTTCCCCTTCTTTATTTCGGCGACCTCACCGCTCGCTCCAGGCGGCACGATTATTTTGTGCGTAATTACATCGGTTTCCTGAACTGTCCCAATTATATCACCGGGCCCGACCTTCTCCCCTTTCTTCACTGCCGGCGCGAACTCCCACTTCTTTTTCTTGTCGATTGGAATCGTTACTATCCCGCGCGCGATGAAGTCCCCGCTCTCGCTTCTTATGATTTCGAGCGGCCGCTGAATACCGTCGTAAATTGAGCGCAGGACCCCTGGCCCCAACTCAACAGAAAGGAGCTGCCCGGTGTTCTCCACAGGCTCGCCTGGTTTGAGCCCGCTCGTGTCCTCGTAAACCTGTATGGTCGCCTTGTCCTCTATCAGCCGGATGATCTCGCCGATAAGTTTCTCCTTCCCCACGCGGACAACGTCGTACATTCGCGAGCCCCTCATGTCCCCGGCAGTGACGACAGGCCCGGATATCCTCTCAAGAACCCCCATCTTTCCACCCCACAAACGCAACGAACATTTCATTATTTTATCAGTTCGAAGCCAAGAGCCCTTTTCACCAGCTCCTTCAGCGACTCCTCTGATTCCACTGCGCCGAACTTGTCCGGTATCGCGATTATTACAGGCTTCGTGACTCCCTCGAGTTTCCGCTTCAGCCTCCAGTCGAACGACTCAAGCGTTCTCTCGTTTATTATC
>JBFMAP010000197.1:0-1679 GCA_040755655.1 Microcaldota archaeon | reverse complement strand
CATACTAGTCGCCTTTCCCGCATCCCTTTTTGGCTGCGTGAAGGCCGCCTGGGGCTGCGGGATGCGACTATTTAAAATTTGGGCTACAAATATCCATCAGAAAGAAAAAGGACTTTCGGATCTACTGCATAACTCCCGAGACAAAACTTTAATATATATCCCCGCTAATTTTACTCATGGCGCACATAACCAGGATTAAGTTCCGCAATTTCAAGTCCTTCAGAAACGTTGATATCTCATTCTCGACAGGGTTCGTGTGCCTTGCAGGCCCGAACGGGAGCGGGAAGAGCAACGTGTGCGACGGAATACGCTTTGTGCTCGGGGAGAGCAGTTTGAAGGCGCTGCGCGCGAAAAAAGTAGCAGACCTCATCTCCACCGGGAGCGAATGGGCCGAGATTACCGCGTACGTTGACGGCGGGCAGGCGTACGAGATAAGGAGGGCGCTGCGCAATGACGGGAAGACGCGCTACAGGCTGAACGGGAAGAGGATGACGCGTTCGGACGTGATTGAGGTCCTGCGGCCTGCAGGGCTGAGCGCGAGCTCGCAGAACGTGATAGCGCAGGGCGAGGTGCAGCGAATCACGGAGATGAGCGCGAAGGAAAGGCGCGAGATGATAGACGCGGTCTCTGGCATCGCCGAGTTCGAGGAGAAGAAGAGGGAGGCGCTCAACGAGCTCGCAAAAGTGGAGCAGAAGGTCAACGACGCGACAATAGTTCTCAAGGAGCGCGAGGGCTACCTCACGGAACTCGAGAAGGAAAAGGACGACGCGCTCAGATACATGGAACTCAGCAACGGGCTGCGGAGGAGCAAGGGCTCGCTCATACACGCCGAGTTAAAGCGCGTTGACGAGGAGCATTCGCGTGCAATAAAGCGCTATGTGGATTTGAAGGAGAACCTGGAGGCGCTAGAGAAGGAGGTGGGCGCGCTCGACGGTAAGATATACGAGCTCAGCGCAAAGAAGGACGCGGTCATAAGCGAGATAAACAGGCGCGGGGAGAAGGAGCGCATTTACAAGGAACTCGAGGAACTGCGCACAACGCTCGGCGTGAGCGGCAACGCGAAGAAGGAGCGGTTGAGGGAACTCGAGCGCATAAAGGCGCGCGCGTCGGCGCTCGAAAGGGAGAGGAAAACGCTGGAGGATAAGATTGAGAAAATCAAAAAGGAAAAAGAGGAAATCTCCGCGCGCATCAGCGAGGTTAATGCTCACATCTCAGAACGCGAGAAGGAAAAGAACGCGGCGCTCGAGAGTTTGGGGAAGGCTGACCGCAAATTTTTCGAGGCAGAGGGCGAACTCTCGAAAATCTCGAACGAGCTCGGCGCAAAAAAAGAACTTCTGCTGAAACTCGAGCACGAGATCGCGAGAAATAATGAGATACTCGCTCTAAAAAGGAATGAACTCGAGCGAATTTCCATAGCGGCAGGAGCGGGCGAGGAGGGGCGCAAGGAAAAACTTCGAAAGGAGATCGGCGAGCTCGAGCGGAAAAAGGGCGCGCTCGAGGAGGGGTTGGGCAGGCTTTTCGAGGAGGAGAAATCCCTGAACCAGCGCTCGCCAGCGCTGGACAAGAAACTTCTGGAGGCAAAGGAAAAAAGCGTCTCGCTCGCAGCGCGCGTGCAGCACCAGCGCGCGGGAATGGACGCGACTGGCGTGGTTCTCGAGCTCCGCGATAAAAAAATTGTG
>JBFMAP010000196.1:0-1689 GCA_040755655.1 Microcaldota archaeon | reverse complement strand
AAACGCGTTCTAGCCAACAAACGAATCATCTGCCATGAATCCTTTTTAGGTGGTGGTTCGGTCCTAAACCGAGAGAATACTCGAGTGCTGATAAATTCATATGCTCATTCATACGTTCTAAGGGTTTTCTGGCTTGCACTAAAGGTTGTAAAAGAGCTTTATCCAGATGTAGGAAAAATTGACGGTTTAAGTTTCGATAGTATGGTACGGCGTGCTTTGTCCTCGCCCGGGTTCATAAACTCGGCGTAGTCGGCATCGAATCCCCTCGTTTCAATACTCGCTCGGCAGGAATATCACGCGGCCGGCTCCTCCTTCCTGGCAGTAGAGTTTTATTTCTTTCATCGGGAAGTCGGTGAATTTAATTTCCTGCCGGACAAGGAGCTTCACCGGCTTGTCGCTCTCGTCCACGTCCTCAAACATTTCGACGACCGCGCTCCTGTCGTCGTTTACGGTCAACCTCCATATCTGGAACTCCTCCTCTCTCGGCTGGTAGGACGCGACTATGTCCATCAGCCAGAACGCCTTTGCCTTTTCCGCGAGGTATTTCGCCCCGTCCGTCAACACGCACCCGTTCAGGTAACGGTGATACTGCTCCGTCCCGCAGAACTGCGCCAGCTCCGCTTTCAGCTCGCTTGGAAACTTTGTTTTTTCCGCGTCCATTCAATCGTCCTCCTCTTCCTCATCCTCGTCGTCAATCTCGTCCGCGCGCGCCTGCCCCTTTCTGTACTCTTCCAGCCCCAGCGCCTCCAGCCGCGTCGCGCGACGCCTTTCGCAGCAGTCGGCACATTCGCACCCGTCCATCCTCATCACCTCGCGTTTGTCGCGGGAGGCTCACGCCCTCCAAACAAGGAGGGTTGCTCATCGCCCGCCCACGATTGCGAAGCTAGGGGCGGGCGTGAGCTTCAGTTAAAATAGAGTGAGCGCGCGGAGCTCGCCTGGCGGCGGGCAATGGTGGCGAGCGCGCTCGGCTCGCCAAAACCCTTAAGCGCGAGGAATACTCGGCATGTCGCGCGGCCCCTGCGCGCGCGACTCACGACCGAGCCCTTATGGGTTTCCCGCCCCTGACCGCGCGAAGGCGCGCGAACGAGTTATCCCACCCGCTGACGGAGGTGGGATGAAAGCGAACGAACAAAAGATTATAATTATGTTTCCTATTATATTCCATCGCTACGGCGGTAATCGCACACGAACGTGGCAGGCTGTTCAGTAAGCTTTAGCTTAGGTACCAAAGCGGCGCCTATGGCGGGAGGAACCCCTAAGTCCATGGTGTACGGTGGCTACCGCCGAAGAGAAGACGAGAAACTGCGCGCGCTCGGGCGCGCAGGGCAACAAGGAGTAAGAACGGGCGAAATCATATCTCAAACGCCCGACTTAGAAATCGTTATTAAGGGGCGCGCCCAACATAACGCCATGGCGACCATAAAAATCACTGAGGAGCACCAGCGGATACTGAACGTCCTGTCCTGCCTCGGGAAAAGGAAGGACGAGCTGCCGGTCGTGGGAACGAGAGCAATCATGGAAAACGCGCGCGTTTCAAGCCCGCGCTCTTTGAGGCGGCGCCTCGACTACCTCGCGGAGAATGGAAAATCCACGCTCCTGAAACTCGCCTTCCAGAGAAAGGTAGTCGACGTCGTTCCCGCGATATTCGCCCTAGTGCAGGCGGGCCTCCCGACAAAACTGTACGAACCC
>JBFMAP010000195.1:0-1699 GCA_040755655.1 Microcaldota archaeon | reverse complement strand
AACAGGGACAAGGAAGGGGGTCTGGGGAAAATGTCCGGCGCGTTTAGGAGACTCGGTTACAGGAAGATGCTCGAAGGAATGAAAGCGTGATTCTTGTTCATCGGTGGATGCCATGGGCTATAACCTCGGGAAAGAAAAAAGCGACATAACCGCCGCGCGCCCAAAATTGGACAACATAAGAGCGGACGCGTTCATTGGCAAGATTAACGGTCACCAGTTGTTCGAACTCATGTTGTACATGCTCTGCGATAACGCGGAAACGAGGGATTACGCATTTGAGACCACGAGCAGAATAATGGAAATTGCGCGCGCGATGAAAGAGGAGAGGACTCTCGACGCGATGGGCGTGCTCGCGCAGGACATCGAAGATTCGCTCGCGAGGCACTATTCGCGGGTTAAGAGCGAGGAAAAACATCCGTGGTGGACGGGATTTCCAGAGAAAAAAATCATCGAAATTCTCGATGCGGACAAGTGCGCGCGATGCATGAAGGCGCTCGGCGCGCTCGGGTTTGAGTCGTCAGTTACAGTCATGAGCGAATTTTCCAAGACGGCGGATACGGGAGTGAAGATTGCGGTCGCGGACGCGCTCAGGAATTTCAGGGGAAAGAGGGCGGTTGAGACGCTCGCGGGCATGCTCTGCGACGAGAGCGGGGTCGTCAGGAATCGCGCGCTCGCAAGTCTTGAGCGCAGGAACGACGTCTTGCTGCGCGACGTTTTGAAGCCACTCGTGAATGGGATGCTCGCGGGAAAGATAGATGCGGCACTCGGGGAGTACGCGCTCAAGACCATAGCAGAAAAAAGCGAGAAAGGCGAGGATTTCGGTTTGGGGGAATTGTTAAAGAAAGGTTGGGGGGCGGTCGGAGAGATAGTCAAGTACGAGCACATGACGAGTGAGGAAATACGCGAAAACCGGATAAAAGAAAAATGGGAAACGATCGAGCAAATGATGGAGAAGATAAACAAAGCTAGAAATAGCGCGGGTTTGGAAAAGTTGAGTAAAAAACACGAGGTCAGAGTTCTCAGAAACGCGCTCTCCTGCTGAACTCTACTTATTTAATTTTTACGTTGGATTGTTACGTGAAGTGAGACAATGCGCTGCCCATACTGCCTCCATCCGGAGACGAAAGTGCTCGACTCGCGCGACAGTAGCGACCTTGACGCGACGCGACGCAGGCGCGAGTGCCTCAAGTGCAGGAAGAGATTCACTACTTATGAGCGCGTGGAGATGGTCGACCTTATTGTGATTAAGAAAGATGGAAGGCGCGAGAACTTCGACCGCCACAAGCTTCTGAATGGGATAATGAAGGCGTGCGAGAAGAGGCCTGTCAGCCACGAGCGAATCGAGGAGCTGGTTGATGATATTGAGCGCGAGCTCCGCAAGCGCGAGGAGACTGAGGTAAGCAGCATGACAATAGGCGAGATGGTGATGAGCAGGCTGAAGAGGCTGGACCAGGTCGCGTACATCCGCTTTGCTTCCGTGTATCGTTCATTTACTGATGTGGAATCGTTCGAAAAAGAACTCCGGCGCCTTCGTAAAAAATAATCTAGAACGCGTAAAAGAACGCGTTGAAGGGCTGAACGAATTTATAATCGGGCGCGCTGGGCGTGGGCGCGTTGTTTCGTTTTGTTTTGCCCGAAAGAGCCCTGGGCGCGCTTTGATTGCTCGAAAAATTCATTAAAACGCGAATGCGAAAAGCGC
>JBFMAP010000194.1:0-1701 GCA_040755655.1 Microcaldota archaeon | reverse complement strand
ACGGCCAGCCGCGCATACTTCTCGGGGACATCGCGCGCGGCGGCTCAGTGGAGTTCAGCCTTCCTATCGCGACGAGTTCGAGCACTCCTGTTGGGCTTTACTCTGTCCCGATAACGCTCGCTTACACTGACGAGCTCGGGGCGGAGCAGAACTCGACGCTTTCGATAACGCCGGTGTACGTGGCCTCGGCAGAGCCGAAGCTCGTTGTTTCTGTTGACACGGGAGGGGTCGAGCCAGGCGAGGAGTTCGAAGTGAAGATAACGCTCAGGAACGTCGGGACATCTGACGCGAACAGAATCACGCTCGCGCTCGCAATCAGCCTGCCGTTCATCCCGATCGAATCAGGCAATCTTTATCTGGACAGGCTCGGGGTGGGCGAGGAGAGGACGCTCAGCGTGAAAATGACCTCTGACAGCAGCACCGAATCCAAAACATATCTCATTCCGCTGAGCGCGACCTATGCTGATGAGAGCAACACGCACTACAACATCTCTGATTACGTCGGCATAGACATGAAGGGGAGGGCGAAACTCAGCATATCGCGCGTGAAGTCCTCTCCTGAGGAGCTCACTCAGGGGGGGCGCGCCTCGCTCGAGGTTCGGATAGAGAACTACGGGAACGGCGAGGCGAAGAACGTGCGCGCGTTCCTGACAATTGATGGAGATCAGTATGAAACAGTTGTTGGAAAAATCGCCGCAGGCGACCGCGCGAACGCTAACTTCCCGCTCGAGAGGATACCGAGCGCGGGAAAAATCACCGTGAACATGAAGGTAACGTACGAGGACCCCGAGGGCTGGAAAACAACGGACGAAGGTTTTCAGCTCGTGGTCTATGGCGGCGGTGGAGGGGTGAGCGCGCTCACGATTTTCATAATACTCGCGATAATCGGTGCTGCCGCGTACGTGTTCAGGGACAGGGTATTCAAGACTGTGAAAAAAACGAGATAAAGTTGTTTTTATGAACATGAACGCAGTTCTTTTTCTCGCGTACAAGGACATTTTGCGGCAGAGGAAACTGCTCATCATAGTGGTGCTTGCGCTCACGCTCGGCATCACGAACACGGTAATGACAGTGGGCCTGATGAAGGGCTTCGAGCAGTACATAAGCGGGGACATCGTGGAGACGATCGCAGGACACATACTGATCACCCCGAAGGAGGGGCAGGACTATTTCTCAGACCCGCTCGCGATAATCGACAAGGCAGAGGCGATTGACAAGGTGAAGTCAGTATCCCCGCGGACGTACATAGGCGTGAAGATATTCAAGGCAGAGGGCTACGGGCGCGAGACGAGAGTCGCAATAAGGGCAGGCGGCGCTGCGTCGCAGCAGGTAATAGCGATGGACCCTGAGCGCGAGACGCTCTCGAGCACGATAAAAAACAAAGTCACGAAAGGCGATTACCTGACCGGAGAGCGCGGTCAGATAATGCTTGGCCGCTCGATGGCGGACGAAATTGTCGGTGTTGACGTGGGCGACAAGGTGGACGTCTCTTTCCCGAACGGGAGGAAGGAGACGATGGATGTCATAGGGTTGGTTGAGACAGGCGAGCAGGCCCTGGATATGATGTACGCCTACATGAACAGCAACGACGCGGACCGCATTCTGGGCGGGAAGAACAAGTTCAACACGATACTCGTGAAACTGTACAACCAGGACGACGCGGATTTCGTGAAGCGCGAACTGCTCCAGAGCGGGGTGGAC
>JBFMAP010000193.1:0-1707 GCA_040755655.1 Microcaldota archaeon | reverse complement strand
TCAGCATCCTCAAAGAGGGTTATCTACGAGGCAAAACAACAATAGGAAAGGTATGCCGGTGGCTCAAAAAGCACTCCGATGAAATCAAAAAGGCGTTCATCCATCCAAAATCCGCAAAACATTAGTTATATATTTTAGATGAGCAATTTCTAGGGGTGGTTGAGATGGGTTTTCTGTCTAAACAGGCTGGAGGAGCCAACACGCCGATGTACGAGCGAAAAATTATGTTCAACCAAAAGGTCCCTAAAGGAACCGCAGACGTGCTGGAAATCCTATTCTCCAAAATTAAGTTGGCCTCGGAAAAAAAGAGCCTCGAGACAGGTCCTCAGTGGTTCGGGGTTATACAGGTAACGGAAGGAAAGGAAGATGAAGGGAAGAAAAATGAAGGTACGTTCAAGATATTCCTTTTCAAATCAAACGTCCCTCCAAGAGAAGGGATTGCCCCCCTCGCCCAAAACGAATATCTCGGAAATTATTCAGCAGCGTTGGTGTTCGATTCTGATTTTAAAGTTATCTCCTTCTCAAACGAGACCTTTGTTAGAAACACTAATGTGGGGAAAACGACAGAGCCCATCTCCCTTGGATTGCTTGGGAAGAACGAGGTCGTGTTCGGGATAACCGCTGAAGATATGGCGCGGGCGTCCAATCTGTTGCTGTTCGAAGCTCAGAAGCCCCTGAACTAGAACGCTCAAAATTCTACCGAAAGGCTCCAAAGACAGATGAACTATTTTTTCAAAAGCCCCTTCGCAGTTTTTCCAAACTCCCTGACAAACTCGAGCGAGAAGCGCGCGGACTCCTTATCGGCTGCAAAACCGGAGTATTGGAGGTTGTGCCTCTCGATTCGAAGTTTGCCGGCCCTGATAAAAAGCTCCTTGTTCTTCGGATAGAAATGATTTAGCGCGAGGAAAAGGCACGCGTGGCTTCTTTCTATGTAACCCTTGTCGAACAGCAGCGCGCGCGCGTAATGGAAGAGCGCGTTGTAAGAGATGATCTCGCAGACCTCGTATTCATCTATCTTGAAGTTTTTCTCGGCGCTCCCCAGGAACCTATCGCCAAGCGAGAGCGACTGCCCGACCCTATCCCTCGCGTTTTCAGATTTCTTTATCAGCCCCTCCCTCACGCATTCCTCGAAACTCATAACGGCGCACCCTTCAAAAGCACGTGGCTCTTCAGCACGGACAGCATGAACGGGTCCTTGTTCCTGTTCCTCTCCCACCTCTCAAGAGAAAAAACAGTAATCTGAATCCGTCTCCCGAGCTTTTTCTCCAGTTTTTCCGCGTGCTCGAAGCGCACCTGCTCCCTCCTGCCGACAACAACGACATCCAGATCGCTTTTTTCGTCGTATTCCCCGGAGGCGTGGCTCCCATACAACGCGAGCGAAATAATCGTATCGTCTGCAAGTGCGTCAAACCGCTCTTTATGCATCATCTCCAGAATGCAGGCCCTTTTCATCGCCTTTACGACGTAACTCTCGTTGTCGAGGTAGAAAATCCTCAGGTTCGCGCTCCGCTCCTCGCGCAGCCAGCCCCGCCCTACAAACTCCTCGCAGTATGTCTTCACCGTGAGGGGCCCGAGCCCGAGCTCCCGGCACAGGTCCTTAAAATGTATCCTCCTTGTCGGATGCTTCAAAAACCATCCCAGCACCCGCACCCCGGAGAAGCTCTCGAAGTTCATGTTATATTTACCGATCGGTTTGTATATAAACCT
>JBFMAP010000192.1:0-1741 GCA_040755655.1 Microcaldota archaeon | reverse complement strand
CGCGGGTATCATCTTCACTCGATAATCACGATAAGCGAGATGCTCGATGTGCTGAATGAAAATAAGAAAATCACGCCCGAGCAGTACGATAAAACTCTCCAATTTTTGAGGGAAACGAAATGAGCCCAAATTTTCTCGAAACAAAACTCTGCGGGGTGAGACTCGCGAACCCCACCATTCTCGCTTCTGGCTATCTGGGAACTTCCGCTGACCTTCTCGCGCGCGTCGCGAAATCAGGCGCAGGCGCGGTCACATCGAAATCCTGCAGCCTAAAGGCGCGCGCAGGAAACCCGAACCCCACGGTTATCGCGTGGGAAAACACCATATTCAACGCGGTCGGCCTTTCGAACCCGGGTGTTGAGGAAGAGATTGAGGAGCTGCGCGCGTGCAAAAAAATAACGAAAACCCCGATAATTGCGAGCATTTTCGAGGAATCTGTTGAGGGCTATGGGGAGGTTGTCGCGCGCATAAGCGAGGCGAAACCAGATTTTATTGAAGTTAATCTCTCCTGCCCGCACCACAAATGGAAGTTCGGGAAAGTCCCTGCCGTTGAGGCTGCGCTCGCGCGAAAAGTAATCTCGCGCGCGAAAGAAAGCACGCGCATCCCAATTATCGCAAAACTCTCTCCAAATGTTACTGATATTTCTGAAATTGCGCGCGCAGTTGAGGAAGGCGGGACCGATGCGATTTCCGCAATAAACACTTTTGGAGGAATGCGCATAAACGTTCACGCGCGCAAGCCAATCCTTTCGAACAAATTCGGCGGCATCAGCGGTCCGTCAATAAAGCCCATGGCCCTGAAATGCGTTAACGACATCTCGCGCGCAGTCGAAATTCCGGTAATCGGCATCGGTGGAATAATCACAGGCGAGGACGCAATTGAATTTTTCATGGCAGGCGCGAGCGCGGTCGGAATCGGCTCTGCAATTTACTACAGGGGAATGGGCGCGTTCAAGTTGATTTGCAGGGAAATGGAAGGGTTCATGCGCGCGCACGGACACAAGAAATTAAGCGAGCTTCGCCTCCAAGAGTGATTTTCATGCTTCCGAAAATGATGCGCATAAAAAAGATAATACGCGAGAACTCCGAGGTCAACTCCTATATCCTCGACGCCAAACTCCACGCCGCGCCAGGTCAGTTCGTGATGGTATGGCTTCCAGGCGTTGATGAAAAACCAATGAGCGTGATGAGCGATTCGCCCCTTTCCCTTTCAATTTCATGCGTTGGAAAATTCTCGAGAAAAATGCACGCGCTAAAGGCAGGCGACGAGATTGGAATCCGCGGTCCGTTTGGAAATGGATTCATGTTGCTAGGGAAGGAGATTGGGCTCGTTGGAGGAGGGTGCGGCTCCACGCCCCTGCGATTTCTCGCGCGCGAGGCGAAAAGGAGAAAAATAAAATTCACCTCCATCGTGGGCGCGCGCTCATCCCGTTTTCTCATGAAGCTCCCCAATGCAATAATAACAACTGACGATGGCTCGGCAGGAGCAAAAGGCTTCGTGACTGACGCGCTCGAAACGCTCATCTCGCGCGGAAAGAAATTCGATTGCGTTTACACGTGCGGTCCTGAAAGGATGATTGCGCGCGTGGTTGAGATTTGCAGGAAGAAAAAAATCCCGTGCCAGGCGAGCCTCGAGAGAATGATGAAATGCGGAATTGGGATTTGCGGCTCGTGCGCGCTCGACGGGTTCAGGGTGTGCGCGGACGGTCCTGTTTTCTCCGGAGAAGAAATAAGCAGGATG
>JBFMAP010000191.1:0-1779 GCA_040755655.1 Microcaldota archaeon | reverse complement strand
GTGGTTTTTCTTCGGTTTTTGCCTACCGCTGCGGCAAAAACTTTCAGAGCGCTACCGAATTTGCTTCTCGAAAATAAGTTTCAAGCCGAGTTATGGTTCGAGAGCGATAGATTTATGAGATGTAGCCTTTTTTATCTAATGTATATTAAAAATGCCAAGTGTAAACTATTATTAATGCCAAGTGTAATTATTTAGTGAAGCGAGAACATGAAAATCCAAAAGGAAAAAAACTTCTCGGAATGGTACACGGAAATTCTGAAGGAGGCTGAGCTGTGCGACCTTCGTTATAATGTTAAGGGGTTTATTGTTTTCATGCCCTGGGCAGTTAGTAGCATAAAGAAAATGTACGAAGCGTACGAGCGCGCGCTTGAGGCGCGCGGGCACCGTCCTGTTTGGTTTCCAGCGCTCATTCCAGAAGCGAATTTGAAGAAGGAGGCGGAGCACGTGCAGGGGTTCATCCCAGAGGTTTTCTGGGTTACAGGCGCAGGTGATGAAAAGTTCGAGGAGAGGCTCGCGCTCCGCCCCACGAGCGAGACCGCGATGTACCCGATGTATTCCCTGTGGATTCAGGGGCTGAAAGACCTCCCGCTGAAACTGTACCACAGCTCGCAGGTGTGGAGGCACGAGACGAAAGCCACCCGCCCATTTATTCGCTCGCGCGAATTTTATTGGATTGAGACGCACAACGCGTTCGCGACGCGCGAGGGCGCGATGGGGCAGGTGCGCGAGGATGCGGAGATGGCCGAGGAAGTGGTGCACCAGCAGTTCGGGATTCCGTTCCTGTTTTTCGAGCGGCCGCAGTGGGACAAGTTTCCAGGCGCTGACAGCACGTACGCTGCCGACACGCTGATGCCTGATGGGAAGGTGATTCAGCAGCCCTCCACGCATCTTCTCGGGCAGAACTTCGCGCGCGCGTTCAACATCACGTACGCGAACGAAAAGGGGATGCGCGAGTTCGTGTGGCAGACGTGCTACGGTCCTGCGCTCTCGCGCATATACGCCTCTCTCATCTCGACTCACGGGGATGAGAAAGGGCTCGTGCTTCCTTTTGACCTCGCGCCAGTTCAGGTTATTCTCATTCCAATTTCGAAGAAAGGAAAAGAGGAGAAACTAACGCGACGGTGCAACGAGCTCGCGGAAATTCTTCGCGACAATGGTTTCCGCACTGAGGTTGATGCGAGCGAAAGCACTCCGGGCTTCAAGTTCAACCACTGGGAGATGAAGGGCGTGCCCATACGCATCGAGGTAGGGGAGCAGGAACTAGAGAAGAAGGAGCTCACGCTCGCGCGCAGGGACACCGGAAAACGCGAGAAAGTTCGCGAGGGGGAACTGCTCGAGAGAATTTGCGCGCTAAGAAAAGATATTTTGGAAAATTTGAGAAAGAAATCCGACGAGTGGTTCGGGAAGCAGATGCACTCCGCAAATACTGGCGCGGAACTCAAGGAGAATTTGAAGAAGGGCGGGTTCGTGCGCGTGGATTTCTGCTCAATAGAGAAAGATGGGGAGGAGTGCGCGCGCCTCGCGAAAGAAGAGTATGGGGGAGATGTGAGGGGGGTTCTATTTGAAAAGAACGAGCGCCCGCGCGCAGGCGCGAAGTGCATTTTCTGCGGCCGCGACGCAAAAGAAGTTGTGTATATTGCGAGGCAGTATTAAACTGGACTTTAAAAAATTGACCTAACTTTTTTTGCGGATTTTTGCGCTCATGACGAGGTTTAGCGCTTTTTCTGCTCCCTATTTGTTCTACATAACTTTATAATTTAATTTAAGAGATAGATTTAT
>JBFMAP010000190.1:0-1808 GCA_040755655.1 Microcaldota archaeon | reverse complement strand
AGATTTAAATACCCGCGCCTTCCGGTCGGCGAGTTATTTGCCGCACGCCTTCTTGAGCGCGTGCAGGCTGCTCTCGTTGATGGCGAACTCCAGCGCGTGCCTGCTCCCCATCACATCGTACGCGACTATGTAGGCCTCCATCTTCCCCAGATTAAGGCGCCTTCCTATGGTGATGGACTCCACGTAGTTGAACGGGCTCTGGAACGGGTCGTTCGACTTCACCACTATCCCGTTCTCGCACACCAGAATCTCGCCTTCTTTTGGTTCTTTCAGGTTGTAAAGTATCGGCATCCTTTCCTTTTGTTTTCCTATCAACTCGTTGCTCATCTTTCCACCCTCATCGCTCGCCCCTCAAAGCGATATTTTCAGACTCAACTCTCTTTTCAACTCGCGGTACCTGTTTCTAATCGTAACCTCTGTTACGCCTGCGACGTCCGCGACCTCCTTCTGCGTCCTCCTCTCGCCTGCCATCGCGCTCGCGATGTACACCGCCGCGGCAGCAACGCCAGTAGGCCCCCTACCGGAAATTAACCCCTTGCTTATCGACTTTTTAAGGAGTTCGATTGCCTTCTCCTGCACCTTACCGCTGAGTTTTAGCGCGGACGTGAAACGGGGAACGTAATGAGTGGGGTCTGTGAGCGGCACGCGTAGTTCGAGTTCGTGCGAGATGAACCTGTAAGTCCTTCCTATCTCCTTCTTCTCCATTCCAGAAACCTCGGCAATCTCGTTCAGCGTGCGCGGAATCCCGTAATCCCTGCATATGGCGTAGAGAACCGCCGCGACAACGCTCTCGATAAGCCTGCCCCTTATGAGCCCTTTTTCTATGCACTTTCTGTAAAGGAGCGCCGCCGCCTCGCGAATGCTTTCCGGAAGCCCGAGGTATGATGCTATCCTGTCAAGTTCGCTGAGTGCTATCGCCAAATTTCGCTCCATCGAACTAGCAATGCTCGCGCGCTTGTGCCACTTGCGCATCCTGTACAACTGCGCCTGCTTTTTCGAAGATATCTTCGCGCCGCGTATGTCCCTGTTGTACTGGTCTATCTCGGTCACGAGCCCCTTGTTCGGACGCATGTACTTCACTGGCGCGCCGCCCCTCGCGCGCTTCTCCCTCTGGTCAGAGTCGAACGCCCTCCACTCAGGACCGGCGTCCATGACATTATCCGCGACTATCAGGCCGCAGTTCGCGCAAACAATTTCGCCCTTCTCGTAGTCGCGGTTTAATTTCTTGCTCCCGCATTCAGGACATTTTTCTTCTGGCATACAATGGCCCTTCGAGCGCTGCTAGAAATACCATCGGCGCATACACCGAAATCTTTTTAAATGTATGCGAAAAGGTATTTAAACCTTTCGCCAACCAAAAATGCGAAAAAATCATAAATCTCTCGTCGTAAAATGTGTTCATGAGAGTTCTCTTGATAGGGAATGGCGCGAGGGAGCACACGATAGCGAGCGCGGCGTGCAGGTCCGGCGCGGAGTTGTACGCGTACATGGGCGCGCGCAACCCCGGCATCGCGCGCCTGTGCAGGGACTTCTCAATAGGCGCGATAACTAACGCACCCGAAATTCTGGAATACGCGCGCAAGCACAACATCGACCTCGTCGTCGTCGGGCCTGAGGCGGTCCTTGAGGCAGGCGTGACCGACGCGCTCATAAAGGCCGGGATTTCCTGCGCCTCCCCGACGCGCGAGGCGTCCAGGCTCGAGTGGGACAAGGCGTATGCGCGCGGCCTTCTGAAGAAGCACAAGATTAGGGGCTGCCCGCGGTTCGGGGTTTTCTCCGATGCGGCAGAGGCCGCGGAATACATCGAT
>JBFMAP010000189.1:0-1811 GCA_040755655.1 Microcaldota archaeon | reverse complement strand
CAGATTTCACTTTCTCCTCGATTTCCCTGCGAACGTGCCTCTGCTTGAGCATCCATAATATCATCCACGTCATCATGAGCACTGCAAGGGTTATTACAACTCCCTCGAAAATTTCTTCCTTTATGCCCCACGCCTCCAGACTAGAACTAAAACTTTGGAACACCAAACCAAAGAACACGCTCGCGAGAATCCCTGCAGCAATTCCGAGATAAACATGCCTCGCGGATTTCGCGCTCCCGCTCCTTTCCAGGTATGCCAGTATTATGCCCACGATGAGCGCGGCCTCGAGTGTTTCCCTGAAAGTTATTATGAACTCCGCGATCATGGATTTCCCTCAGCCCAAATCCCCGCACGCGCACCGCGCCTCGTTTATAATGTCAAAAAGCTCGCGCATCCCCTCCCTCTTTCTCGCGCTCGTCGCGACATACCTCTGCGTTTTCGAAATGCCCTCAATCACGCGCGCGAGCTCGCGCCTCAAATCCGTTTCCAGACCGGTTTCAATTTCGCCTTCGAGCAGCGCGCGCGCCTCCCCAGGATTTTCAAAATATTTTCTCGCATCACTTTTCAGCAAATCCGCCTTGCTCACTGCCATTATCGTGGGCGCGCCCAGCCTCAGCCGCGTCGCGATGTTGAGGAGGTGTAGCATCAGCAAATCAGAAGGCTTTTTTATGAGCGTCGCGTCAGCGAGGAAAATACCGAGCGCGCGCGGCGCGTGCCTCACAATTTCAGGGCCGGACGAATGGAACACGAAAATCTCCAACTGCCCCGGCGTGTCTATGAGTGTGAAGTCGCATTTCCGCGCGAGTTCTTTTTTTATTTTTTTCGCGTTCCTCACCATCAGCTCCGCACTTTTAATCATCGCGCCATTCGGTCCGAGGCGATATTTTTTCATGAGCGCGGCCACGCTGAAAAGTTTCCTCACGTCGAAATCAGGCGAATAAGGAACGAAGTCCGCGCCAGCGTCCAAATTCGCATAGCGCACATCGCAACCCTGCTTCTCAAGATACTCGCCGAACGCGCGCACGAGCAGGGTCTTACCGCTGCCCGCGGTCCCGAGGAAGAAGAGGTTCATGAACTAATAGATAAAAAATAAACTTATAATAACTAGCGGTCAATACCTCTCGGTAGTCGCATGAAAAAAGTAGCGTTGCTTTTTATTCCGTTGCTGATTCTCGCGCTTTTCATAAGCGGGTGTCCGCAGCAATCCTACCCGCAGCCGCCAGCCACGCGGCCTTCAACGCAACCTCCAGCCCCAGATAACGCGACAACCGCAAGCGTGATAATTCAGAATTTCGCTTTTAATCCGCCCGCGCTCACTGTCGGCGTTGGAACAACCGTAAAATGGACGAACCAGGATTCCGCGCCGCACACAATAAAGTCCGGCGCGTTCAATTCCGGAAACTTGAACAAGGGCGATTCGTTCGAATTCAAGTTCAACACGAAAGGGACTTATGATTACCTGTGCGGGTTGCATCCATCAATGAAAGGCAAAATAATTGTCGAGTAATCCGAGGAATGGAAAATGTTCGCGGAAATAACCTACTACATGATTTTTGGAAAGCCGCTCATAATGTATTCAGGCATCATCACGCTTCTTTCCTTTGCCTTCACCGCGTTAGTAATGCTTCGCAACATAAAAGGGCCGTACTCAAATTCCCTTGAATTCCACAGGCTCATGGTGAAACTCTCGTTCGCCCTCGCGCTCATCCACGCTGCGCTCGGGATGCTTGCTTATTTTTAGTTCGAAAAAAAAGTAAATTACGTCAGCATGCAACCCTGATAGGCTCGCACTCGAAATGTATGCGCGTCTG
>JBFMAP010000188.1:0-1818 GCA_040755655.1 Microcaldota archaeon | reverse complement strand
ATGCTTATGGATGGAGTGAACAGGAAGGTCGGAACGGTAAGCTATCTCGAGAGCAATGGTTTTTCAGTGGAGGAGATTCGCGCGCTTTCCAGTGTCGCTTCCTATCTTAATGAGCGCGCGTTCAAGGATAGACCTACGAGTATCCACGAGATAATCAAGGTCTTGGAAAAACCAGAGAACGCGCGCGCGAGGGAAAAAGAGATTCTTGGGGCGTGTGGCGGAATAGAGCATGGTATAATGAACGGCATGAGCCCTAAAATCAGAAAACTCGCGGAAAAAGAGGAAAGGGAGAGAGAGGAACTAGAAGGAAAACTTTTGAAAGAAGGGATAATAGATTCAACACGGGCGACGAAGACGCGAAAATAAATCTTAAATCTTGTGCCCGTGCTCTCCTATCAGCGGCACGAAAACGACCGACATTATCTCGCTTGTTTTCATTTCTCCTTTCTGGTTTTTTTCAACGAGCGTTAGTTCCTGCCAGTACGAGCCGCCCACAGGCGCGAGGAGTTTTCCTCCCTTTTTCAACTGCTCAACAAGGGGCTTCGGAACCGCTGGCGCTGCGGCTGTGACCATTATCCTATCGTAGGGGGCGCGCGCCCCGTATCCCCTGCTTCCGTCCCCGTAGATGAAATTTATTTTTTTGCAGCCCGCGCGCTCTGCATTCTCGCGCGCAAGAGCCACGAGTTCAGGCACGCGCTCAACCGAAATTACTTCTCCATTTTCACCCGCGAGCTCTGCGAGCAGGCACGCCTGCCAACCGCTCCCAGAGCCGATTTCCAGAACGCGGAGCCCCTCGCGCACGTCAAGGGATTTCGTCATGAACGCGACCACGCCTGGCGCTGAAATTGTCTGGTTGTGGCCGATTGGAAGCGGGTTGTCCGCGTACGCGTACTTCTCGTATGCCTTTGGCACGAAGAGTTCGCGCGGAATCTTGCGGAGCGCGCCCGCGACGCGCTCGTCGGCGTAGCCCTGCGCGAGAAGATAACGGACCATCTCCTCGTTTCGCTCGCTGTTCATATGGATATATTTAAAAGGCGCGAATATTAATTTTATGGATGTTTTGCTCCTCAAGGGGATGAAGGCGCTTCACGGGCCGAGCCTCGTTGCGCTGAAGAAAGAGAGAAAGAAGCGCGAGCGGATATGGGTTGATTTGAATGAGCGCGAATCCGACGTCCTGCAGGAGTTCGGAATAACGCGCGCGCTTTTCAGGGCGATGAACCGCAGCGAACTGCCGCTCTACCGCGAGTTCAACGGAATCGTTTGTCTTCTCGCTTTCAACCTCAGACTGAACAACAACCTCGCAAAAGAGAGGCTCCACATATACGTCACGAAGGAGTTCGTAGTAACGGTGAACTGCAGGCGCTACATGGACGCGTTCAGGCAGTTGGGGAAGGAGAGCGCGACGCCCGAGGACGTGATGTGCTTCATACTTCTCGAGGTCTCGGAGGATAACGAGCGCGTTGTCGAGGCTGTTGAGGACAAGATTGACGGAGTTGAGGAGAAACTAATCCGCAGGCACGAGATTCACGTGGAAGGCCTGCTCGCGCTCAAGAGGACTATTCTCGCAATCAACAAGGTTTTCTGGCACGAGCGGGACATGTTGTTTTACCTGAGGCACTGCACTGCGCTCGAGTTCGGCAGCGAGGCGCGCGTGGAACTGGACGAGGCGCACAACTCCCTCCTTTACTGCATAGACCTTAACGGGACGTTCAGGGAAATCCTCACCGACTCGCTTGACGTCTACCACACCGTGCTCTCGACCAAGATAAACTTCGCCATCAAGAAACTCACGGTTGTGACCGTGATTCTCGCCATCGT
>JBFMAP010000187.1:0-1848 GCA_040755655.1 Microcaldota archaeon | reverse complement strand
CTCCTCCTTCGGCACCCCGAGCGCCTGGAGCCCCAACTCAACGTTCTCGAGGACGGTGCGCCAGGGAAGAAGGGCGAACGTCTGGAAAATCATCGAGGCCATCTTCGGGTCCGGCCCTGTCACAGGCTTCCCCCTGAAAAGCACCTCGCCGCTCGTCGCGGTCTCAAGGCCTGCGATTATCCTCAAAAGCATGCTCTTCCCGCACCCGCTCGGGCCGAGCAGGCACACGAACTCGTGCTCCTCGACGGAGAAACCCACGTCCTCGATGACATTCGTCATGCTCTTTTTCTCCGCGAACTCCTTGCTTACGTTTTTCACTTCGAGTATCGGCATGCGCCCACTCCTTTGGGTTATTCTTAGGGATTACGTCATCTCGAATTTATACCTTTCTGCGAGGTTGAAGAGCCTCGCCCACACGAACCGGTTGAGGAGTATTATGGTCAGCGACATTGTGGCGATTGTGAGCGCCACGAGGCTCGGGTTCCCCCATTCCGCGGTCGCCTTGTCAAGGAAATACCCCAGTCCTTTCACGGAATAAACGTTCGGTCGCAGCGGCGCGCGCTCGCCCTCGCCAGGCGAGACAACCGCAACGCTTCCTCCTGCGAGCGCGAAACTCACAGGCGCGCCTCGCTCCCCTTTCCCATTATCCTCGAGCGCGATGAACGCAACAGACGCAGTGCTCACGCTGCCATCAACCGCGCTCGTGCTGATTGAAAGTGTGCTGTTTCCTGTTTTCTCGGCCACGATGCTTCCTGAGCAAATCCCCTGCGCGCATTGCAGGTCCGTGCCCGCGCCGTCCAGCGTTGCGCGCGCGCCTGTTATTTCGACGTTCCCGTACGTGAGGTTGACGTCAAGCGCGCGGCCGTACATCACGTACTCGCTCACGATGGACGCGTTCCACGCGCCGCCCCATGCCTGTATGCTGCCCAGCACGAGACCCGGGAATATCGCGGGGAGGAGTACGTGGCGCACGAAGTTGAAGTCCCTGATGCCGAACGAGCGCGCGGCCTCGACCACGTCCCCGGGTATCGCGCGTATGGCGCCTATTATGTTGAGCAGGAGATACCACTGCGTCCCGGTCATGAGGAGGATGATTGAGGCGAGTTCGAGCCCGAGCCCCCCTCCGCCGAAAAACCTGATGACAATCACGATGAGGAATGGAAACAGCGCGAGCGCCGGGATGGACTGCCCGATGTCGAAAAGCGGGAAGAAAATGTTCGAGAGTTTCTTGCTGCGCGTGACTATTATCGCCGCGGCGAGCGTCCACGCTAGCGCGAGCACGTACGCGATGAATATGCGAATCACCGAGAAAACCGCGTACTCGGGCAGGAGGTACGCCTCGGGATGGGCGTCCATCGCCGCCTTCAAGTCCATGACCGGCCTCTGGAGCGAGTACGCGACGAAGAGCGCTGTCGCGCCGAACACGAGCGCGAAAAGCAGTGAGTAGATTGAAAACTGCTTCCAGAAGGGAACCTTCACGTGCATGCGCGGCCGCGGGATGTAAATCCTATCCAGATATCTTGAGATTCTCCTTGACTCGCCGTTCCACCTTCCCTGCGCCCACTCGATCGCATTATCGACGTGAACTCTCTTGCGCGCGAGCCATTCGATAAACCTCACGGCCGGGGTCTCCTCGCACGGGATGAGCGTGCTCTCCATCGTCTGGCACTTGAACCTGTTCGCGTACGCGCCCAGCGGCTTCCAGACGAGTTGGTTCATCGCGTAAACCATCCCGGCGAAAATCAATAGCCCGAACATCGCTGCAGGGATGTTGCCGTGGATGAAAACGGACTTCGCGAGGTAGTACCCTATCCCCGGGAGTTCGTAATGCTTGGCCCCGTACGTCAT
>JBFMAP010000186.1:0-1856 GCA_040755655.1 Microcaldota archaeon | reverse complement strand
CCGCACCCGATGCATTTGTCCCTGTCCTGCTTTATCTCGATTTTCGGCATCCTCTCACCTCCTCTAACTTCATAGGCAAGTAATTTAATTTTTGCCTTTCTTCTCACATGCGTCTTTATTCTCTTAAGAATAATTTTTACAAAAAAATATTAATATAAAAACTGCGCGTATCTGGCTAGGTGGTTGAACTCGAAATAAAAATAAACCAAAACAGGAAGGAGACGCCGATAGCGCGCGAGCAGAAAATAAAACTGATCCGGGCGCTTGGCGAAAAGAATGGAGAGGGATGCTTACAAACACTGCTTAGACTTTTGAAGCATGACCCGGGTGTAGAGCGTGGGAATTCATATTTTGAGGAGCTACTTTTGGCGCTAAAAAACCGCGCGCTCCGCAACCCAGACGACAATCGCACCGTTAACGTGCTTGTGGAGCATTTGAGAGTGAGGGACGGGTGCTGGCAGACTGCTGCGCGCGTCGCGGAAACCCTCGGCGAGATTGGCGACTGGAGGTCGGTCGAGCCCCTCTCAAAACACGCGGGAAGCGAATATTACATTTTAGCGAACTCGGCGATACGCGCGCTCGGGAAAATAGCTGAAAAGGCGCATGCACTTGGTGATTGGTCAGCAAAACAAGCATGGTCAAAAAAACAAACATTTTCCGAGCTTCGCAAGCATGCAGTTCCAGCTCTCTCGGCAGAACTTCTCGGTGGCTCTCGCCACGAGAACCAGGATGCCGCCGCGGTCTCGCTCGTCGAAATAGGACCGCCTGCGCTGGACGGTTTTGCGGAAGCGACTCACGCCGCGGTGAAAAAATGGCTCGATGAGAAAAGCAAAAATGAAAAACTTCTGCCTCCCCACGAGTTCAGTCTCGCGCTCTGGGTTTTTGAGAAAATAGCGGAGCTGCATCCAAAATATATAAGTGGTTATTTCTGGCAAGATATCCCTGGTTCTATTGGAGATAATTGCGTTGAATTACCCATATACAAAGAAACAGCAACGAACAGCGCATACCGCGATTCCGTCAAACTGCTAAAATTGATACTCAAAGAAAACAAACCAGCCCTTCTGAATCCCGCGTCGTGGACAAATCTTAAAAGGCCGCTGCCTCGACTCGGGTGAGCGGCGACAGTCATTTTAAACTTATCCTTAAAATTAATTCGATGCTATGAAAACGATTCAGCCCTCCTCGCGCGTCCTTTCCGTCGAATACGCGATACGCGACGTTCTCGCCGCGGCGAAGGCGCTCGAGAAAAAAGGGAGGAAAATCTACTACCTGAATATAGGCGACCCGAACAAGTTCGATTTCGTCCCGCCAGCGCACGTTCTCAAGGCGTTCGCAGACGCGGTGATGGACCCGAAATACAGCTGCTACGCGCCCTCGGAGGGCGACCCAGAACTCCGCGAGGCGATTGCGAGGCGCGAGGGTGTTACTGCAGAAGATGTAATGATTACTGCTGGAATGAGCGAGGGAATCTCGTTCCTTTTCGCGAGCCTGCTCAACCCAGGGGACAACGTCCTCCAGCCCTCGCCGAGCTATCCCCTTTACATGACGATGTCCCGCTTCTACGATGGAAAGGACAATTATTACAAATGCGACGGGAACTGGCTTCCTGATGTTGACGACATAAGAAAAAAAATCAACCCGCGCACACGCGCAATTGTTGTAATAAACCCGAACAATCCCACCGGCGCCGTGTATGAGAAGAAAAGAATAAAGGAAATCGTGGACCTCGCGGGCGAGCACGGGATCCCCATTATCTCGGATGAAATTTACGACAAATTAATTCTCGAAGGAGAGGTGGTTCACACAAAAGATGTTGCGCGCGACGTCCCTGTCATCAGCGGAAATGGAATTTC
>JBFMAP010000185.1:0-1857 GCA_040755655.1 Microcaldota archaeon | reverse complement strand
CCTCAATGTATCTTAAGCAAACATTTAATAAGTATTAAATCAGTATATATACTCAAAAAGGTGGTTTGGATGACACTTAACGTGAATCTGGGCGAGCCCTACGAGGATTTCATTAAGAATATGATAAAGCATGGATACGCCGGAAGCCAAACGGAAGTAATCCGGCAAGCCCTTCTCGTCTACCAAAGGCAGATGAAGGAAGAGGAGGAAACGCTCGTTTCGAAAGCCGTCGCGCACGAGATGGAGTTGATCAGGACCGGGAAGACGAAGAAAATACCACTAAAAAAGATTAAATATGAATTCGGGCTTTGAGATGAAAATCTACTTTTCAGAAAAAGCGAGAGATGATTTTTCCGGCATGGACAAACAGACAAGAAAAATTTTCTGGGCTCACATAAACAAATTCTCGTCAATACCCCCAAGAAAACATTTGCGTTTCGGCATTCCATTCTTTGTCGAGAAAGTTGGCAAGCAGGGGCGCGTGGTCTTCTCTTTTGATAAGGACGAACTAATTGTGATACGATGTTTTACCACCCACAAGCAATACGAAAAATGGTACAACTCGTTCAGATGAGCCAGATGCTTCGTTTTAACTCCCTCATTTCTCAGAACGCGCGCCCGTGCGCGCGCCCGTGCGCGTTCGGAAACCACTTCGGCGCGGTTTGCATGCGCGCGCTACATATACATATATAAGAATATTGTATCAAATAAAGTCCCAGCAATTCTTGGGTGCTTTTTGAGCGCTCGATTATTTTGAGGTGAATTTGATGAAAATTTCTGAATTGAAGGCAGGGACAGGGAACGCGACGGTCGAGGGCGAAATCACGGCGAAGGAGGAGACGCGCGAGGTAATAACGAAGTTCGGAAAGAGGACGCGCGTTGCGAACGCCACAATCCGCGACGACTCTGGCGAAATCACGCTTTCCCTCTGGGGCGACGACATCGACCGCGTTGAAGTGGGCGACAAAATTCAGGTGGAAAATGGATGGGTTTCCGAGTTCAAGGGCAATGTCCAGCTTTCCGCTGGGAAATACGGGAAGATAAACAAGGTTTAACCGCGAACGCGAGATATTATGCTTCTCTCGAACGAGGACATAAAGCGCTATTTGAAAAAGAAACTCATCCAGATTAAGCCAGAGCCATCAGAAGAGCAAATCGGTCCTGCGTCGATTGACCTCACGCTCGGGGACGAGTTCTGGATTTTCAACAAAAATCCCAAAGGAAAAAAGATAGACGTCGCGAAAACCAATTACGCGCGCATCACGAAAAAAGTTCGCGCGAAGTTTCTTATTCTCAAGCCGGGCGAAATCGCTCTCGGAAAAACTGTCGAGAAAATAAAACTGCCGGACAACATAGCCGGAAGGCTCGAGGGAAGGAGCACGTATGCGCGCCTCGGAATCGCGGTGCACGTGACGAGCAGCATCATCCAGCCGGGCTCTTTCAACCACCAGGTTCTCGAAATCGTGAACCTCTCGCCGAACCCAATAATACTGCGCGCGGGCACGCGCATCTCGCAGGTTCTTTTCGAGACGCTCGCGAGCGGCACGAGCAAGCCTTACGCGAAATTCGGGAAGATTGCGCGCGTGCAGTAAATCGTTTCGCGTTAAAGTGGAAAGATGAAGATTACCCCTCTCGCGTTCGACAGTCTGGGAACGCGCTCAATGTGCACCTTCATCGAGACTAAGGATGTGAACATACTCATCGACCCGGGCGTCGCGCTCGCGCCCAGCAGGTACGGGCTTCCGCCCCACTCCCTCGAACTCGAGCGGCTCGCAGAGCACTGGCGCACCATAAAAGAGCACGCGCGCAGCGCGGACATAATGATAATCACGCACTACCACTACGACCACCACAACC
>JBFMAP010000184.1:0-1867 GCA_040755655.1 Microcaldota archaeon | reverse complement strand
AAGGCGAGAAAGTGGTTATCGGCGACGAAGGCGTGCGGGTCGTGCCTCTTGAGCAGGAAGAAAGCGAGAGGGCGCGCAACGGGGACGTTTTCTCATTTATGGTGAGCGGGGTTTCCTCTGAGAGGGACACCTCTCTCATCGTCAGGCAGATTGCTGCTGAGTTGAAATGGCTGAGGAAGAAGCGCGGGAAGGTTCTCGTGGTGGTCGGACCGGCAGTGGTGCACACAGGAGGCGAGGGCGCGCTCGCGGGCATAATAAGAAAGGGCTACGTGAATGGCGTGCTGAGCGGCAACGCAACCGCGGTTCATGATTTGGAAAAGGCGATGTTCGGAACCTCGCTCGGCGTGTGCGCGAGCACAGGGAAACTCAGCGAAGATGGAAGTAGTAGGCACATACGCACAATCAATGAAATCAACAAATACGGCTCGATAAAGAGGGCGATTGAGGCGCGCGCAGTGAAAAAGGGAATCTTCTACGAGTGCATTAAAAATCGCGTTCCGTTCGTGCTCGCAGGCTCGATTCGCGATGACGGACCATTACCGGAAGTAATTACGGATGTGATGAAGGCGCAGAAGGAATACTCGAAACTCCTAAAAGGCGCGGACCTCGTGCTCCTTCTCTCGAGCACGCTCCACTCTGTGGCAGTTGGGAACATGCTTCCTGCGCGCGTGAAAACCATTTGCGTTGACATAAACCCTGCGACAGTGACGAAACTAATCGACAGGGGAAGCGCGCAGGCGCGCGGCGTGGTAACCGATGTTGGCTTGTTTCTGAAGGAACTGGACAGGGCGCTGTGAGATTGGATTTGGAAATGGTTTCATGGCAAAAAATGACGGCAAAATAATAGTGAGTGCGCATTGCGACATTCTCTGGAAGGCCGCGAGCGTGAAACTTCTCAGAAAGAAAAAGAAAAGGTATTACAGCGGCAACCTCGATAACGTGGTGTGCGTGGCAGAGGTACTCAGGTCAGTGATGCCCCGCGTGAAGGACAGGCGGGTGAGGTTCTATTTCACCACGGGCGAGGAGACCACGATGAGCGGCGCGAGGGCGGTCATGAAAAGGGAGGGGCGCGCGCTTTACATCCCGATAGACATCACGAACGCCGCGAGAAAATCCGATGTGAATGTGGAGTGGATGCGCAACGTGGACAAGAAGGCGCTCAGGAAAGTCCTCAGGAGGATCCCGCGGCTGAAGGTGGGCTTCAAGACAGGACATGTTGACGAGACGCATGTGTACGGAACGCGGCACCCCACGTTCTCGCTGAACCTCCCTGTCGAGGGTCACATGCACGGGTTCTCCTATGTCTCGTTCTGGAAGGCGAGGCGGTTCGGAAGGGCTGTGGCTGAGATACTGCGGAGAATAAGGAAAAATTACGACAAAATCTGCTCAATCAAAAAACGAAAGCCGCGCTAGTAGAGATAGCCCCAAGTGTGCAGCATGTCGCCCTCGCGGACCCAGCGCTCTCCTATGTCAGTGCGGTAGAACATGTTCGGGATGAGAATGTTGTCAACTCGCTTGTAGACCTGCTTTCTCGCGTCGTCCACAGTGAGGCCAGAGCCTGTTATCACGAGCGCGTATCCTGACTGGCCTGCAAGCCGCCAGTCCTCCTCGACCATTTTCACGTCCGCTATGTGCACCCCATCGTAAGCCGGCTTCTTGAAAATCACCGTCGCGTCCTCTGAATATCGCCTGAACGCAGCAGGGTCTGTGAACGGGAACGGAGGAACCGCAACCACAACGCCCACCTGGAACCCTTTCTTCGTCTTGAGTTCCGGCGTTTGCCTGCCTGCCAATGCCTGCAGGAACGCGCCCCAATTTCCAGTAACCCCCTCCATTTGTATGCTTATCGTGGGATAGCCGAATCGCG
>JBFMAP010000183.1:0-1868 GCA_040755655.1 Microcaldota archaeon | reverse complement strand
AGTTTAAAAGTATTACTTTCCTACTTTACTACCAGATAAAAAGGTGGTAGAGTATGGATAAAAAAACGAACGACGCCGAACTGACCTCGGTCACCGCGAAAGGGCAGATTGTGATACCGAAAGATTTGAGGGATAGAGTTGGTATCCATGAGAAGGACACGCTGGCCTGCTTCGATGTCAAGGACTTTATCGTTCTCAAGAAGATTGAGATACCTAGTCTTGAGAAGGAATTTAAGGAGATCGCAAGAAGAATTTCTAAAGCTGCTAAGGCAAAGGGAATCACGGAGGCAGATGTTATCAGGGCGGTTAGAAAGCGTAGAGAGGGTAGTTCCTGATACGAATCTACTCGTTTCCGGGTTTATGTTCCCATTGGGAATACCGCGCAAGATACTAGAGCTAGCCGTGCGCGGTGAGCTAATTTTTGTCTCGACCGCATGGTTGCTTGACGAGTTCAAACGTGTGCTAAGCGAAGATTTTCTCCTATCCAAAGAAGATGCCAAGAATGCGTGTTTATTATTCAACAGATTTTTCATAATAGTTGAACCGAAAGATATACCCGCGATTGCCGGCTTGAAAAATGGCGACAGCAATCTCTTCGCTGCTGCTCTCGCAGGAAACGCGAAAACAATCGTAAGCGGGGATAAGCTTGTCCAGCAGGTTAAAATATTCAAAGGAATCAAGGTTCTCAGCCCGCGCGAATACTGGGAAACTTTTGGGGTTAGAAAATGAGGGAGAAAATGAAAAACGGGTTCGTGCTCTCGCTGGACGCTGTTCTCGCGCTCCTCGTTGCTTTGCTAATGCTCGGGATAATATTTTCATACCTGAACATACGCGCGTCAGCCCTTAGTTCAAATTATCTCTCGCAAATCTCCATGGACGCGCTCGCGCTCATGGAGAAGAACGGCGCGCTCAACGACGCGGTTGCAGGAAATTCATCAAAAGCAAATGATGCGCTGCGCGCGCTTCCCCCGTCCGTGTGCGTCGATTTGAAAATCACGGATTCCACAGGAAAACTGAAATTACTTCTGAAAAGACCGAGGTGCGGGGGGTATGAAAAGGAGTTGATTACCGCGCGCAGGAGTTTCATTTACGGGAATGATTTCTACATCGCGCAGGCAGAGGCGTGGTATTTGACGAGATGATTTGATGGGAAAGAAAGGTTTCGTGCTCACGATAATAACGATTCTCCTGCTCTCGCTGCTGCTGGTATTCTCGGCGTTCTACTCGCGCGCGAACCAGCGGATAGAGTCGAACGCGCTCGCCCTCCAGCCTGTTGAGCGCGCTGGCTATGTGTTTGATGATGTTGCTAGCGACCTGAAACAGATTTGCGGCGCGGGCATCTCGCTTGAAAGAAACGCGAGCGAGACGAGAATTTATCTCGAGGACGCGCTCCCCTCCTCTGCGAGCGCAGCGAAATTCCAGAACTACAAAACTTTCATCGAGGGAAGATACGCGAACGCCAGCAATGCGAATATAACGCTCAACATCACGAATCTCAGTGACGGCGACGCGGACATAATTTTCAGCAACGGCTTGATTTACAACGTCTCCTACTTCTTGAACACCATCGAATTCTACAATTCGACAGGAAGCACGAACGCGACCTCGCTGGAAATAAACCTCACGATGAACAAATACAGGGGAAGCGCAGGCGCGTGGAGCTGGGGCGCGAGCGGCGTTGACGTTGTTCTGCGCTACACTGACCTGAATGGAACAAAAACAGAGAGCGGAAAACTCGACGAAAGCGCGCCCAACACATACACGATAAATTACGACGGCGGCGGGCTCGTTCAGATTGAGTTCGGCGCGCTCGGCGGAGGAAGGACAGGCGCGCTCTCAATCAAAAGAAGCGGGAGCGTTGATGTAAA
>JBFMAP010000182.1:0-1877 GCA_040755655.1 Microcaldota archaeon | reverse complement strand
CAGGAACGCGCTCGTAGATTCGGCGAAATTTTTAGAAAAAAACAAGAAGGAGATGCACGAGATTGCTGAGCGCGCGAGTTTAGCGAGCAGGCGAGTCTTCACACTCTCAAAGGAGGAGATTTGGGAAATGTGCGCGGGGATGGGGAAGTTTTTCAGATAGCGCTTGAGAGCGTTATCTCCTCCCCCTCTTCTGTGCGCGCGCTCACTTCCGCTCCCTTGAGTTTTTTCATTCTCGTTTTCATTCCGTAGGAAACGCCCCACGTCTCGCCTTCTCCTAGTTCTGGCCGCTGCCACGCGAGGACCAGGCCAAAAATCGTGTCCTTCACGCTCGCGCCCTTCGTGCGGGTGAGGCGCGCGTCATCTGGGGCGAAATCGGTAATTCGAACGTTTGAGAGCCTGCCGCCGTCATTCCTTACCTCAATTTTAACAATCCCGCGCGCGTAAGTTTTTGTGATTTTTATCCTCGGTTTTGAGAGTTGCTTGCTGAGCGCGCGGAAGACCGCGAGCGCGGCAAGCGCGAGCACAAAAATTGCGGGTATCCAGATGTTCGAGATAAGCAGTCCTGTTATCGGCTGTGGTTCGCCCCCGGATGAGCGCGTGCTTGTTTTCTGTGGAGTTGCGACATTGGTTTGTGATGGCGCGCTTGTGACCGGCGTGCCTGTTTCAGAGACCACGGCTATCTCCTTTTTCGCGCCCAAGTATTCCAGCGTCCAGTTGCCTTCCTCCTCGGGAATGAAACTCGTTTTTCCATCGACGACCGCGAAGTAGAACTCCTTTTGCGAAGGAGGGAGCGCGCGGAGCTCCCCGTTCGCGAGTTTCCCGTTCTCCAGAATAATAACGCTCACGCTCGCGCCAAGCGAAACGACATCATCGACGATTATGCTTATGAGTTTCTCGCGCGCCTGCTGGGATTCCGTCGTTTGTGCTCCTGTTTTGGTTTGTTGCGTGATTTCGTTGTATTGCTGTTGGGCTGCGGGGGTTTCCGTTTGGTACGCGGGCTGTTGTTGCGGCGCGGGTTGCGGGGTAGTGGGCTGCGCGCTGTACTGCAATAAAATATAGTGGTCGCCCTCGTGAAGGCTCGAATACGTGTGGCTCGTGCCGACCACAACAGTGGCGAAATCGCTGCCGTCGAAAACCTGAACGTCCGCGCCCGAGTTGTCAGCAAGCGCGCGCAGCGAGCCGGGAATTCTCGCGCCCCAGTCCTGGAGGCGCGCGCTCGGGATTTTGTAGATTATTTTCATGTTTGGGATGAACTCATCTTCTGGGACGTGGATGCAAGCGCGGTACGAGTAGGAATTCCCCTCGCGCCAATTGGTGTACGAGCATTCGGTCGGGCCAGCGCGCCTCAATTCGAGCGAGAATTGCCTGCTCTCTCCTAGGGAAAGTTGAATCGCCTGCCCCGCGCTATTCCAGCCCGGGATTGCATCTGACGTGATTTGCGCATTGAGCGCGCGGAAGCTGTTCGTGTTTGTAACATTTGCGCTCGCAACCGCAAACAAACCCTCCCCCACGATAATCTCATCCGCGCCCACGCGCGGCTCGCCGAAAGAGAGAACGATCGTGCCGTTTATCTCGAATTTTATTTGGAGCGCGCTCTCAGCCTTTGCTGATACATTCGCATCAAAAAATACAATTCCATTCTCAATGCTGAACTGAACCTGCGCACCTGTCTCGTCGCTCGCGCTCAAATTTCCAACATAATCCGGCGGCAGCGTGTAATTCAATTTTGTTTTTATCTCCCTGCTCGCGTTGTTTTTTATTTTGAGGGATGTGATGAGCGCGTTTCCCTGAAGGGATTCCGAAACCGCGAGTTCGGGAACGTCCGACTCCACATTTATTTTCACGCTCGTTTCCCCTGCGTGCGAGTTCGAATCAAG
>JBFMAP010000181.1:0-1888 GCA_040755655.1 Microcaldota archaeon | reverse complement strand
ACCCTTCCGTCGCGCGACTCGATGAGCGCGCCTCCAGCGCATTCGATATGCCTGTCCGCGAGCTTCACTCCCATCCCGCGCGCGAGTCTCACATCATTCCTGTTCATGTACACCACTGCATCCTTGCCTATCTCGCGCGTTCCCTCTTTTATGAGGCGCTCGAGCAGCCCCCTGTAATCCTTCTCATCTCGGAGTTTCTTCAACTCCTCGAACGCCTGCTCAAGCGCGCGCTCCACAACATCTTCTTTCGCGTCGTTGATTATTTTTTTCGCCTGGAGCCGCGCAGCGGCTATCTGCTCGTTCCTCTCGTTCTCGACCATCAGCCCGACCTCATTTCGCGCCTCCTCCACAACGCGCCTTCCCTCCCTTCTCGCATCTGCCAGGAGCGCGCTGTCCTTCTCCTTCTGCTCGCTGATGAGCCGCGCCGCCTCTTTCTCGGCTTTCTTCCTCATCTCTTTTTTCAAATCGTTTAGACCCACCAAAACACCCTGTCTAAATACCATAGGCTAGGCGCTGCTTGCGATTGCGCGCCCTTACGCGCCAAGCAGGCCCACTACCTTCAGCGTGAGCAGTATCGCGACTACGAACGCGAAAATCACGATTGTCTCAGGCAAGGCGAGATATACCAAGAGTTTGTTCGCTTCCTCAGGCTTCTCCGCAATGACGCCCATCGCAGAAGAGCCTATCGTCGCCTGAGCCCACGCGGTCGCGAGAGCCCCGCCGGCCATCGCTATCGACGACGCCAGCGCGATTGCCGCCATTTCCCCTTCCAACAAAGCCATATCCTTCACCTCTAGTTTTTCATTTTCTTTTTATTCCAAATCCGCTCATTCCTCTTCTTCAGTATATACCCTCTCTACTCTGAAAGGAGAAAACTTCCTCCCAGAACCGTGAAAGAACTTCGTGTAAAACTCAACCAGGTTCAGCCTCGCCCCCTGCACGAGCGACTCGAACATCCCGAGAATCACGTTGAACACGTGCACGCCCAGAAATATCGGCATGAGAATCAACATCGTGATAAGGTCCCCGGATGGAAGGAGCAACTTATTTATCACGAACTCCGCGGGTATCACGCCGGCGATTCCGACAGCGGCGATACGGGCATAGGACATCGTGTTTCCAGCGATCCCGGGAATCTCGATTATCCCAAACAGCCCATCCGCGCGCACAATCAGCCACGCGCCCAGAAGGAACACGAGCGCTCCGGCGTACATCAGCACAGGAGCGAACGCCTGAAACAGGAGCGTTGAAAGAACGAAGAACCCGCCCCATTCCACAAAAACCCAGCCCAGTTTCGCGTGCGCGTGAACGCGGTTGTGGTTCCACTCGTTGAGCGCGCCCAGCACCAGCCCGAGCGAGAGGTGAATCATCCCGGTGATTATAGTGAGCACGAGCAGCAGGCCCACGTTCTCCACCCTGCTTATCCCGTGATAAAGCGGGAGGTGGAGCCCCATTCCCTCCACGCCCGCCTCGCCAAACAGCAGGTCGAGGAGGTGCGCGTGGGTGAAGCCCATCCACTCGTCAAAAATAATTCCGAAAATAGCCGCAGGAATCGCGGCGTATGCCCAGAGTCTCGCGAATCCCTGAAGCATCCCAGGCTTTGTTTTTGAAATGATGAGCATCGCAATGAGGAACGAAATCACCCCGTAAATCACGTCCCCGAGCATCATCCCGTAAATTATTGGAAAAGTGAGCATGAGCACCATGCTCGGGTCGATTTCGTTCGGCCTTGGGAGTGAATAAAACTCAACGAGGAACTCGAACGGGCCCACGATTCGCGGGTTGTCAAGAAGAGTCGGCCCCTCGCCCTCGCGCATCCTAGCGTTCTGCACCACAACCCCTTTCACGCCAGACTCGAGCGCGCCCCTCACTTTCTCAAAGTCCCTCC
>JBFMAP010000180.1:0-1907 GCA_040755655.1 Microcaldota archaeon | reverse complement strand
GTCCTGAACTCGTACTGGGTCGGCGAGGACGGCTCTCACTCGTATTTCGAGATAATCCTCGTGGACAGGACGCACCCGAACATAAAAAACGATTTCCCGAACCTCGGGAGGGGAAGGGCTGCGCGCGGGCTCACGAGCATAGGAAGAAAGGGGCGCGGTCTGCTGCACAAGGGAACAGGCGCAGAGAAAATTAGACCAAGCGTACGCGCGCAAGAGGGAAGGGGAAAATGAGGGGGTGTTCTTACGCCTGACTACTACGACCTTCACGTGAAATTCGAGTTCAAGGATTACGGGGAAATGGGATTCGCTGGAATTGGAATCAGCGGTAAAAACGTCGAGGAGGTCTCGGAAACCGGCTCGCGCGCAGCGCAAAAATCAAAGAACAGAATCCCAATCCTCACTTCAAATAACATAGAATTCCTGAAAAAGGCCGCGCGCTCTCACGAGTTCCGAGTTTTCCACCAGCCGAACTTCACTCCGGATGTGGGATTGCTGAGGTCGATGGCGCAGAACAGGAAAATATTCGAAATCCCGGTGAACGCGCTCCTTCTCTCGAGCGGGGTTGAGCGCGCCATTTTGATTTCAAAGATGCGCGCGTTCCTGAAATTCTGCTTGAAGCACCGCGTGGAATTCGCGCTCACCACCCGTGCAAACAATGAATTCGAAACAAAGACGCCGGGCGAGTTAATTTCAATTGGAGAAGTTCTCGGGCTTTCCCGCGACCAGGCGGTGCGCGCGCTCAGCGTTGTTCCTGAATCAGTGCTCAGAAAAGCGTGATGAAAATGGTTTACAAGCCCACGATGCGCGAGAAGAGGAGGTATGTTTTGTTCGAGGTGAAGGCAGAAAGCGCTATTGGCGAGAGGGATGCGCGCGAGGGGATTTACGACGGGCTTTTGAAATTCTTGGGGGAATACGGCTCATCGCTCGCGGGCCCGAAGGTGCTCGAGTTCGACGAGAAGAGCGCGCGCGGTGTTTTGAGGTGCGCGCGCGACGAGATTGTTAGTGTGAAAGCGGCGCTCGCGCTCATGAACAACATTGCGGGAAGGAAGGCCGCGGTGCGCGCGCTCGGGGTTAGCGGGACGATAAAGAAATTGAAAAGCAAGAGGAGTGCGCGCGAGGAATCTTTATAAATTTACTCGTCCAAACAAATTACGTAGCGAGAGAAACGAGAGGAACTGTTTGTTTTGTTCCTGTGGCCCTTAGGCCTTATGAATAACGTGCGAGTATACTTTAAAAAATAAAACGAAAAAAAGAGGTGTTTTATGTACCCTGTTTCTCCGCAGGCATACGACAGAGCGATTACGGTTTTCAGCCCTGACGGAAGGCTGTTCCAGGTAGAGTACGCCAAGGAGGCGGTGCGAAGGGGCGCGACCGCAGTGGGCGTTGTGTGCGCGAACGGAGTGGTGCTTGCCGCGTACAAGAACATAGTCTCCGAACTGCTCGTGTCAGAGTCGATGAGGAAAATATTCAAAATCGACGACCACATGGCTGCAACTGCGTCTGGTTTGGTGGCGGACGCGAGGAGGCTCGTGGACATCGCGCGCCTCGAGGCGCAGAGGCACAGGATGACGTACAACGAGCCGATGAGCGTGGATGCGGTAGCGCGCCATCTGTGCGATTTGATGCAGATATACACGCAGTATGGAGGGATTAGGCCGTTCGGGGTTTCTCTGCTGATTGCAGGAATCGACACAGAGCCTCGCCTCTACGAGGCAGAGCCGAGCGGCGCGCTCACTGGTTATAAAGCTGACGCGATAGGCGCAGGAAAGAAGGAGGCAGAGGAGTTCTTCGAAAAGGAGTACAAGGAAGGGATGAGCATGGACGATGGAATCGGGCTCGCGCTGCGCGCGCTCAGGAAGACGGTGGAGGCAAAGCCGAAGCCAGAGGCGATCGACGTTTCAACGATA
>JBFMAP010000179.1:0-1917 GCA_040755655.1 Microcaldota archaeon | reverse complement strand
ACCCCCCCCCCCCCCCCCCCCCCCCCCCCCCGCCCCCCCCCCCCGCGCGTCGAGCGCGCGCATTTCCCTTACATCCTTCTCTCAGGAATAATCGCGCTCGACATAATTCTTTACAACGTGAGCCTCACGTACACGAGCGCAATCAACGTGGGCGTTCTTTTCAGGCTGAGCGCGGTCATGATTGTTATTGGTGGAATAATCTTCTTCCATGAAAAACTAAAAATAAAAAACGCGCTCGCTGTTTTTCTCGCGCTCGTTGGCGCGTATCTTATGATTGCCAATGGCCACGCGTTCTCGACTTTATTTTCATCCACCACATTTCTCGGTGATATTCTTGTAATTCTCTCTGGGGCTTGCTTTGCAATTTATTCGCTAGTTGGAAAGAAGCTCGCGCCTGTTTACGGAAGCCTCCAATCCACGAGGATGAGCTTCGGGCTCAGCGTGCTTATAATGCTCGCCGTTCTCCTGGCGCTCGGGCAGCCGCTGATTCCTTCGATGAGCGCGTTCGCGTGGCTGTTGCTGCTCGTTTTGGGCGTCTTCCACGCAGGCATCAGTTTCAGTCTGTGGTACGAGGCGCTTGAGACGCTTGACAGCGCGAGCGCTGTGGTGACATACAATCTCGCGCCCATCTCAACAATCATTTTCGCGTACCTCGTTCTTCCTGGCGAGGCGCTTACCACGTGGAGCGCGCTCGGGACCGCGCTCATAATTCTAGGGGTGAGTATGAGCGCGAATGAGAGGAAATGATTACATCGGTCCTTCGGTTAGTGGCTTTTCAGATGGATAGGGATATCGGCCTCTCTTTTCCCAGAGTTCCATTGCCTCCTCCCCGTTCAGTTTTCTGGCCATCTCCTCCCTTATTTTCGTCATCTCTTCTGGTGGGAAAACATCGCCGTTTAGGACGCTCGTGTAAAAGTTCCATAACTCGGGGTGTTCTTCGATGCTGTATTTTATGCGTCCTTCCCTTGAGAATTCCATATAATCCGGCGAGCCTGGAAGAGGTATATCCAAGAACAATGTAAAAACTGCGTATGTCTCTGCCTTTCCAGTCCCCTCTTTTCTCTTGTTCTCCTCTTCAACAAGTCGTTTTATCTCATCGCAGCGTTTGTATGTAAGTTCGAGCGTCTCTTTTGTCTCGCTCGGGATTCCTATTATTAAACCAATCGTAAGCACAGGTACTCCGGTTCGCACTATCTCGCGGAGTATCTCTTTTTCAATCTCCCATGGCTTTAGTTTTCTGTAGAGCGGCTCGCTGCCGTCGTGTCTGACGGATTCAAGAGGAGTGTATGCCCTGAAACACCCCCGCATTTTTTCGAAATCAAAATTGTAAAGAGTTCGTATCAGTTCTTTGTCTATACTTCCATCTTCTTTTACAAATTTTCCAATCTCCAGCCCGTTTGAGAACTCCCAGAGGAATCCCATCTCGCGCCTCGCCTGAAACGCGGCCAGCACTTCTTCTCTTCCATTCAGCAAATTCAATCTCGCGAGCCGGTTGTCCTCCCATTCCAGAAGCGTTTTCACACCGTATTTTTTGTAGTGTTTCAGAAGTTTTACCTCTTGTTCTAGAGGCATTGCGCGGTATCGCCCGCGTAGCATCGGGGTGGTGCAGAAAGGACATGGGGGACACGTATTACATCCGCGCGAGGTTTCTATACTCATCATATACCCTTCTTTCCGCACCCAATCTGGAGTGACGCCCTCGCTGCTTTCGTTGTATTCTTTTAGAAGGGGCGGGTAGAACGCGGGGAAAACGAAATCGCTAGGTTGAGGGGTATCCGAGGCTTGTCTCGGGTTTATTCTCATCTTTCCGTTTTCCATATACGCAATTCCGCTCACTTCCTCGAATTTGAGATTTCCTGCCCACGCTGCCACTAACCTGTGTCCTATTTTCTCGCCCTCGCCAAGCACAACTGCGTC
>JBFMAP010000178.1:0-1951 GCA_040755655.1 Microcaldota archaeon | reverse complement strand
TAAACGAGCCTCCCCAACCGTGGACCGATGTGAATCATCCGCAGCTAGACCTCAGCATAAACTGTACAGGGGATGATGGTGCGTGCACTTTCAACGAGGCGTGCGTTTCGGGCAATTGCGTGCATGGGTTCTGCAGACCTTCTTCACCATACTGCGGTGATGGATATTGTGATAGCGGAGAAACGTGCGGTTCCTGTCCGGGCGACTGCGGCTCGTGCGGTGGTGGCGGAGGTGGAGGCGGCGGAGGATTTGGCGGAGGCGGGGGAGTCGGTGGAGGAACAACAGAAGGTGCTCCAGAGGAGCCACAGCCACCAACACCGAGCGCGCCTGAAATCACGCGCGCAACACTTGAAGCGCCTCTAACAGCAGACCTAGGAACAATAATCACAGTGACGCTTTACGATGAAAATAAGACAACGACGATACCAAACGCGCGCATAACAGTTGTCTCGCCATCCGGGGAGAGGACAACCCTCACGACAGACGAGAATGGGGAGGCGATCTACACCGCGACCGAGACAGGAGGATACGATTACATAGTTCCAGACCACCTACTTACCTCGTTCGTGACTACATTCGTGACAACGCCGCCTGCGCCAGGTCCAGGACCCGGACCAGCACAGCCTGCGGGTTTGGCAGGGGAAGCAGGCGGGCAGGAGCAGCCAGCGCCGACGAGCGCGCTCTTCCTCGGGGGAAATGCACCGATAATAGGAGCGCTCATCCTGCTCCTGATAGTGATTGGCGTTGTGTGGTACCTGAGGCGCCAGATGAAAAAGGAGCAGTAAAAATCTCTTTTTTATTTTTTCTTATGTTGCTACCAGCGCGACCATCGTTTAAACCTGAATGCATATTTTTAAACATTATTTGCAATTTCCAAAACGTTACATACTATTTTAAACCTTCGGCGCCATAAAATGAATCTAATTATCTGCAGCCAAGGGGCTATGAGATGATTTACTACAACGCGGACAGCCCACGCCCTAAATCGTTCAGAGAAATGCAAATGCGTTCTGATACTGGGAGCCATGGTGGTTTTGAGAAGAGGGGGCTATTGAGCGTGCTTCCAGAGCTTGTTTCTTACGTTCCTGATCTCAAACATCCGCCGAAGAACATCGCATTCATCTGCGAGCCGCGCGAGAACGACGGAATTGGTGGGAAGGCAAAAGGACTTTTTTTCGCGGCGCATCTGCAGGAGAGGGGCGTGAAACTCGCAGGAGAATACTCGGACCTTGTCAAAATACCAAAAACATTCATCATTCCGACGAGCACTTTCGACGATTTTACGGAGTATAACGATATAAACGTGCGCATGAAAGGCAGAGATTACGAGGAGACGCAGCGCATTTTTCTGGAGGCAGAGTTTCCGGACTATGCCCACGATAATTTCGTGAAGTTCCTGAGCGCTGCAAAAAAGCCGAGGCCGCTTACAACGCGCTCAACAACCTTGCAGGAGGACAGCCTCAAGCACGCGTTCGCTGGCCTGTTTCTCACGCTTTTCATTCCGAACAACGGGAGCGTTAAAAAGAGACTGGAAGAGTTCGAGACTGCCGTTAAACTCGTGTATGCGAGCACGTTCAACCCGAACGCGGTCGCGTACAGGGAAAAGCACGGGCTGAAAACAGACGAGGACAAGATGGCGGTTGTGGTCCAGAAAATAGTTGGCGAGCAGCACGGGGATTATTACTATCCGTTCGTTGCAGGCGTGGCGTTCTCGCGCAACGAGTACCCGTGGTCGTCACGTGTTAAGATTGAGGAGGGTGTGGTGCGCGTTGTTTACGGGCTTGGCACGCGCGCGGTTGGCAGGGAGCACGCCAGGAGGTTCGTCCCGTCAAACCCGGGCATCAGGCCAGAGGGGGGCGAACCAAAGGCAGTCATGAAATATGCGCAAGAGAGATTTGATGCCCTTAATATGACAACTGGAGGCTTTGAGACACGTTATTTTAATGACTTC
>JBFMAP010000177.1:0-1989 GCA_040755655.1 Microcaldota archaeon | reverse complement strand
GGGGGGTGGGTGCACTCGCCAGTCGGCATTGGCGCGTACGAGGTCAGGGACGGGGACGTGATTGGCTTTAAGTATATCGACTGGAACGTGAATCCGCCTCCGCAACCGCCGCTGTATTCCTTCGGCAGCGTATGCCAACCGCAGACAGGGCAGGAGAGCGTGGGGTGGATAAAACATTTTGCAGTTAATACGAGCGGGAACTGCACGAACCAGCCTGTGAATATCTCAGTAACGCGGAGCACTGGCGAGGTTGTTTGGGAGCCGAGCGTAACGTGGGATTTGAGGGTCATAATGGGCGCGAGGATCAAGGTCATGCGCCAGGAGTTGTGGTGGGTGGTGGAGGATGTCGTGTACAGCGACAGCAGGGGGAGAGCAGAGTTCACCCCGAGGAGCCCTGGGGCGTACGAGATAGAGGTTGAAAAAAGCGAGTTCGTGCCGATGAGCAAAAGGCTCTACATTTGGGACTGCGAGGAGAAGAACAGAGTAGCGGAGAAAACAGTGGTGGCGGAGCGCGGGGCGATCGCAGGTGAAACTGCGCCTGCAGTGGAAAAAACTGGCCGCGAGGGAGGAGGGGAATCTGTTTGGGTCGGTTTTTGGATTAAGGTTATAAGGCGCTGAGGCGCTATTTGGATTTCTTCCTTTTCCTCTCCTTTTCTGTTTTTTTCGAGGCGGGCGCCGCGAGCGTTTTTGGCCGCACGCGCGCTGGGACGCGCGGGGTTTCGAAATCTGCGACTGTCCATATCTTGGTCTCCTCGCCTTTTTCAGGCGAGAAGGGCTCTGTCTGCATTTGCTCTTCTTCCTTCTTAGCGCCGCGGTATCTCACAAAAAGCAGGTAGCCAAAAACGAACGCGAGCAGGATTATCACCACAATGACGGCTGGCGCGTAACCGCCCATGCTTGCAAAATACGCTGTGATGCGCGAGGTTATCGGCTGCTGGGCCTGTACAGGACATTCGGTCGTTTGAGTTGTCTGGTTCGGGCAGGTCGCGTTTGCGCACGGCTGGCACTCGGCAGGAGGCCACGCCTCCACGAAGGTTGAGACGGTTTTTTCAAACGAGTAGCCCTGAACCTCGTACAGATAGACGCCTGGCTCAGGGGCCTTGAACAACAACCGCCCCTCGTCGTCGGTCATAGCGTTCAGCGTGACCGTCTTCGTCGGCGTGATTATCGTGACCGTCCGGCCTGCGAAAGGCGTGCCGTCAAGTTTCGTTACGCGGGCGGAGAGGGTGTCGCCGAGCATCGCGGAGCCTGGGGCGTTCAATGAGAGTATTTTTTCGTAATCCGGCCTCGCTACTATGATTACCTCTGCGCTGGCATTCGCAGAAAAACCGCTGTATTCGGCGGTTATCGCCGTAGTGCCGCTGCTTTTCGCCGTGAAAGCGCCGTGCTCGTTTATGGTGCCTGCCTGCTGGTTGCTGCTCCTCCAGACAGGCGTTATAGAAACAGTGTTGTTGTTGGCATCAAAACCGTACGCCCTGAAGACGTACATCTGGTTCTGCCCCAGCGTTATCGAGGCTGGCGAAACCACGATGCCTGCAAGAGGCCTGGTGCCCCAGGCCCAGGGCGATGAGACGTTGCAGAACTGGTTCGGGTTCGACGGGTTCTCCACCCCGCGCGGGTACGGACGGTCGTCGATGAAGCAGTTCAGGCAGGGGGCGTTTTTGGAGAATGAGACAAAGAGGTGCGTCTTTCCGTCGGTCACGCGGTACACGCCGTCGGCGTATTTTCCGCTCAGGCTGAAGACGCAATAGTCCGAATAAAACGGGACGATGCAGTTCCCTATGTACTCGTCGTTCATCGAGTACATGCTTATCGTGCTGCCTGGCTCGCCCTTCACTATTATGGGGCAGTCAGCAGGATAGGGGCCAGAGCTCGCGTACACGGAAAGCGCGCCTGCGCTGCCAGTGGATGCTAGGAGGGACATCAGGAGCGCGATTGCAAAAGCGGAGTTTCGTCTCGTGTAACCACCCGGGTATATCTAGAACAAGT
>JBFMAP010000176.1:0-1999 GCA_040755655.1 Microcaldota archaeon | reverse complement strand
CAATCAGTCCATTATACGCGCTGCTGCGATGCTCCGATAGTCTAGACCGGTCAAGGATACGGGCCTCTCGATAGGAACCCCTGCGCGGTTCCTATAACCTCCGGCAACCGCCGAGGAAAGGGGAAAGTCCGTGACCCGGGTTCAAAATAAATCCATTATGGAATTTCTCCTGACTCGAGGGGGAGGGTCAGGAGGACCCTGAAACTGGGGAGGGGGTGTCCCCCTCCGCGGTTCGGATCCCGGTCGGAGCATTTGCTTTTTATTTGTAGATTTTCTTCCGATGGCCTATTGTTTCTACAACAAGCTTTTTCTTGTTTTCATCAATAAAACATATCACTCGGTAATCCCCCACCCGCATTCTCCAAGATTCAACCTCGGTCAGCTTCGTGAAAAAGTGGTGCGGGAATTCCTTCGCGCTCTCAAGTTTTTCCACGATTCTAAGTGCAGTCTTTTTGTCGAGTTCCTTTAATCGCTGGAGGGATTTCGGCGTCCAGATCAACTCGTAGCTCATCGAGTATCACCACGTGATACGAGATATTTTGTTCGAATATGTTCGAACAAATTCATTTACACACCAAGCTTCTCGAGAACTTCTTTTGTTGAAAATGTTTTTCCGCTGGCGTACTGCTTCTTTGCTTCCTCAATGTCTCTGAGGGTTTCGTCGCTCAGATTTCCCTCTTTTTTTACAAGCTCGACAATGGACATGAGTTTGTTTAGCACCTCGTCGTAGGTTTCCCTTCCGTACTCCTTGAAGTTGGCTAATCTTGCCCTAGTTTCAGGAGAGATTTGAATGCTTGTATAATTCATGTATAATCACCTATATTTGTATGTATAATAAGTTATATAAATCTTTGCTTCCAAGAACGCGCAGCTGAAGTCTTTTTATATTTTTCCGAACCAGATTAGCGCGCGTGTGCACATGCTGTTTGTTTTGGTGGTATTGTGATTATTGGTTTAACAGGGGAAAACTGCGCTGGAAAAGGAACCGTCGCGGAGTACCTGCGGAAGAAGGGCTTTTATTATTTGTCGCTTTCAGACGTGATTCGCGAGGAGTTGGCGGCAGAGGGCGCGGAAATTACGCGCGAGAGCCTCATAAAGAGGGGAAACGAGTTGCGGAAGAAATTCGGGAACGGGATACTCTCTAAAAAGACGATGTTGAAGGTGGAGGGCGACAAGAATTACGTCATTGACTCCATCCGGAACCCCGGGGAAGTCGAGGAACTGCGCAAGAGGAAGGATTTCGTGCTCATAAACGTGTTCGCGCCCCCTGAGATTAGATTTGAGAGGATGAGGACGCGCGACAGGGAGGGCGACCCGAAAACGTACGACGCGTTCCTGCACATCGAGGAGATGGAGGCGAAGAGCCCTGAGGGAAGCAGGCAGCAGTTGGAGAAAACAATCGCGCTCGCGGACAAGAAAATAACCAATGACGCGGACTTCAGGGCGCTTTATGAGCGCGTGGACGACGTGCTCGCGGGCATCTCTTCGGAATTCAAGAAGACGCGGCCGAACTGGGACGAGTATTTCATGAAAATCGCGAAAGTCGTCGCAACGCGCAGCAACTGCATGAAGCGCCACGTGGCAGCGATAATAGTGAAGGACAAGAGGATAATCTCAACGGGTTACAACGGAACGCCGCGAGGGGTGAAAAACTGCAGCGAGGGAGGCTGCCCGAGGTGCAACTCGTTCGCAGACAGCGGAAAAAATCTCGAGGAGTGTTTGTGCTCGCACGGGGAGGAGAACGCCATCGTTCAGGCCGCGTACCACGGAATCAGCATAAAAGGCGCAACCCTTTACTCCACGTTCGCGCCCTGCCTCACGTGCACGAAAATGATAATAAACGCCGGTCTTGTCGAAGTCGTCTACAACCTCGATTACCCGATGAGCGAGACCTCGCTGAAACTGCTGAACGAGGCAGGAGTGAAAGTGAGGCAGTACAAAGTTGAGTGAAAGGACATCCTATTCAGAAGCAAGCGCGTCCAACTCCGCGATGCTGTTC
>JBFMAP010000175.1:0-2015 GCA_040755655.1 Microcaldota archaeon | reverse complement strand
AATTTGGAAACTTTTTCAAGAAGCTTGGCGCTCGGCTCGTGACGAAGATCTCTATAGAGCACCCTTACCGCGTCTTCAAACTCCTTATCGCCATCGCCCATCCAACCACCCCGAAAATTTATGCGCGCGAAAATTAATAACTCTATTCTCGCGCCGCGGGGCGCCGCCGAAGATTTTATAAACTTGCACAGCAAAAATAGAGCGAGGGAAAACTAAAACGAAAAGAGTTGTCGTATTTCACGAGAGGTGCTAGTATGGGTTTGAGGCCGGCGAAAACGTGCAGGACGCTTACGAAGGTGGCGTGGGCGCGATTTTCAAAGAAGAAGCCGCGGAAGTCGTTCGTGAAGGCGCTCCCGCACAACGCGCTCAACATATTCGAGATGGGCGTGCGAAAAGACGAGTACGAGTTGGAAGTGGAACTGGTTTCTGATGGCGAGATTCAGGTGCGCGACAACGCGCTCGAGTCCGCGCGCCAGGCCGTGAACAAGTATTTCGAGAAGCTCCTGCCAGGGAATTACCACTTCGCAGTGCTCGTGTTCCCGCACAACGTGATTCGCGAGAACAAGATGATTCTCGGAGCGGGCGCGGACAGGCTGCAGAAGGGGATGAGGCACGCGTTCGGGAGGCCGATGGACAGGGCCGCGAGAATATACCCGAACCAGGTGGTTTACAGACTGCACGTGATGGCGAGAAATCTTGATGCGGCGAGGGAGGCGTACAGGCGCGCGAAGGCAAAGTTGCCGGGCTCGTACAGCGTGAGGGTAAGGAAGTTAAACTAATTCTGAGCAAGTATTTCGGTGCTCGAATGCCCGAAAAAAAAGAAATCGACGGGGTCGCGAGGCTCGTGAGGAGCAGGGGGCAGGTTGAGTTAGAAGAGCTCGCGAAGGCGATTGGAAAAACCGAGAAGCAGGCTGAGAAGCTCGCGCACATTTTGGAGGACCTCGGGAGAATCAGGATCGATTATCGCGTTAGCGGAATCTATCTGGTTTGGGTCGGCGAGGAGTTTTCGAAGGAGAAGCCGCCTATTGGCGAGAGAGCGCGAGAGCGAGAATTGGAAGAGGAGAAATTTGAAATTCCCCCGCATAAAACCCCGCGCGTGCCAAAGGGCGCGCAGAAAATGAATGACGGACGGAAGGAGGCGCGCGCTGAAACGAGCGCGGGAAAAGTTGAGGAGGCGAGGTTTGGCGGTGCTCTTGATTTTGGTTTGAATATAAGCACAGAGGTTGATGAGATAATGCGGCGCGTGCGGGAGGCCGGACGAATTAAAATGGGCGAGCTTGCGCGCGCGATGAAAAAGGATGAGGCGTCGCTCGAGAGATGGGTTTATTTCCTGGAGGAGCAGGGCGTGCTCGAGATTGAATCCTCTCTGAGGGAAAGATATCTTGTTTGGAAGGGGGTTCCCGAGGAGAGGAGACATGAGAGAGTTCTGTTTCATACTGGGTTCGGAAGCGCTGAGCCAAAGCCGGTTGGCGCGACAGCGAGGGAGGAGAGTGCGGAACTTCGCGAGTTGAGGAGGATAAACGCAGAACTTGCGGAGAAATTGAGGGGCGTGATTGACGAGCTGAACGAGTTGCGGAGGGTGAATTCCGAACTCGAGACGAAAATGAAGACCAGCGCGCGGGAAGTGGGAGCGAAGACAAGGGAGATCGGAAAGGTCGAGACGAAAATAGAATCAATGTGGGAGAAGTACGTGCCGCTCGAGAAGGAGTTCGAGAACGAGGTCGCTGCGCTGAGCGCCGCGCTCTCAGAAAAGGAGAGGAAGATTGCGGAGTTGAAGGCGCGCGTTTCCGCGATTCCGAAGGAGATTGAAAAAGTCGAGAAGGAGCTGGCGAAGGTGCGCGCGCTCGAGGAGAGCGAGGTCGAGGAGCTCGCGGACGCGAAAGTGAGGGTGTGGAATCTTTCCTCAAAACTCCGCGCGCTCGAGGAGAAGATGAGGGACGCGGGCGCGAAGGAGGAGTTGATTGGGGAGTTGGTCGAGGCCGAGAACGCGCTCGGGAGGCTTGAAAACGTTGATA
>JBFMAP010000174.1:0-2026 GCA_040755655.1 Microcaldota archaeon | reverse complement strand
GCAGAACTTGTAAATGTCCTTGAAAGAGAAGCCTGTGCGCTGCATGTAAGGAAAGGAAAGCGCCCATTTATTGTAGGCAGAGCCGAAAGCCACGTTGCCCTTCTCAACCTTCAACTGCCACTTCTCCTTAAAATCACCAGGCGCGAACTGGGTAATGAGCTTATTTACTCCTGCAATTATTTTTATGAGCCTGGCCTGCATGTCTTCAGGCCCCAACTTCAACTCGTTGATGAGGCGGTCTATCTTGTTTATGAAAAGCGTGGGCTTCGTTTTCTCCTTGAGCGCCTGGCGCAGAACCGTTTCAGTTTGTGGCATCACGCCCTCGACTGCGTCAACCACGAGGACTATTCCATCAACTGCGCGCATTGCGCGCGTCACGTGGCCGCCGAAATCAACGTGCCCAGGAGTGTCGATGAGGTTGATGAGGTAGTCGTGTCCCTGGTATTCGAAACCTAGGGAGATGTTCGCGGCCTTAATGGTGATGCCGCGCTGCTGCTCCAGTTCCTCGAAATCCATCATCCTCTGTTCGCCTGCGAGCTCCTTTGAAATCAGGCCTGCGCGCGCAACAAGAGAATCGGTGAGGGTGGTGTTGTGGACGAACAGCCCCTCTGCGACGAAATTATGATTATCTTCCACGGTGAAATCGTACACCTCGTCTGCAAAACTCTCTGTTATCTCCGTAACCTCTATGAACGCGAGCTCCTCATCGCAGAGGCGGGAAAGGAAATCGTTATGCAGCCTGATGGCGAGCTTTGAGAGCGAGCTTAGCAGCGGGCGCGTTTTACCGCTTGCGTATTCGTAATAATTGGATGCGATAGAACTCATGCTTGCGCTCCCTTTCAGCTCCGAGAACGATTCCTTTGAAATTGGGACAACATCTAGCACGTAACTCCCCGAGGCAGTGCTTGCGAGTTTCTGCGCTTTCCCGCTCTTCTCGTCCAGCGAGAATCCAATATGTTCATTGAACCGTTTCACGGAATTCCCTGTTATGTACAGCGTATCGCCCTGCAGAATTGAAGCGCAGTTGAAGCGGAGAAGCAGCATCTGGATGTCCTTGAGCATCTGCTGGCTTGCGGAGTTGAGCGATACCGCCCTCCTGCCAAACTCAACAGTCCCGTCGCAGTCGAAGTAGCCCCTTATGAAGGAGGCAGCGCACGAAGATGGCGCTGTAAAGAGGAATTCTGTGCAGTGAATGTTATGCGATTTCTTTTTTTCAGGATAAGCGAAAAGGAGAGAAAGGAGTTTTAGGAGCGTCTTTGAGCCTGCACCAATCTCAGGGGTTTTGTTTTTATAATTTCTATAATAGGGGGTTATTCCCAGAGTTTTTAGAACGGCGGTGAATTTTTCTCCCAGGGCAGGCTTCCCAACCACCAATTTATCTTGATACCCATCGCCGAAAAGCAGGCCTGCCAGGAAGAACAGTTCCTCGAAATTCTCGGGCAGTCGCATTGGTTTTGAGTTTTTGCTGCGCCATCGGTTTCCGCCCCTGTAAGTTATCGTTTTAATGCGGTCGTACGCGAACTCAAGCGGCAGTGCGAGGAATTCGCATATCTTCACGAAATCGTCAGCCCTGAACCTGCCTTTTTTGAAACATAAACGGAAACCGTCCTTGGCGAGCGGGGTGCCGAGAATTTTCATCAGGTTGGAAAGAGGGACGCCCCTTTCAATCAGTTCGGTCCTGAGCGATTCTGTGAAAGTTTTCTCCGCATACACGTAGAACGCGTCCCCGGCGAGTTTCCTGAGCAGCGTTTCCTTCAGATTTGCGTTGGGCTCAATGCTCAATTTTTTCGGGCATACGAGCGCGTCTCCAATTTGAAGCGCGCGCGCCTCCTTTTCAACAAATTCAGCGCCACCCAAGGCGACGTATTTGTGCTCTGGCGTGGTTTCCAATTCCAACCCGTTCCTGAGTTTCACCCTGAGCGTTTTGCCGCCTTTGAGTTTCCAGCCGTGGGTGATTCTTTTCTTTTCTATAGCCCCTGTCTCCTTGTTCAGGGAAAACGCGTGAAGGTTGCTCGCGAGGTATACC
>JBFMAP010000173.1:0-2027 GCA_040755655.1 Microcaldota archaeon | reverse complement strand
GTATGAAATGGAAATCTGCATGCTCAACCCGTTGTTCTGTCCCTACCTAGGCGGAACTGAGAAGCACGTTTTCGAGATTGGGAAGAGGCTCGCGAGGAGGCACAACATAGTTGTTCTCACTTCTCATCTAGAAGGTACGCCACTCTACGAGGAAATCGACGGGATGAAGGTATACCGCACACCCTGCGTGTACCTGAACACCCTCCCGCCCCCGCTTCCTCCTCCTTACACAATCGCGCCCACGTTCATCCGCGAACTGATGAAGCAGAAGGCGGACATCTTTCATATCCACAACCGCTTCTGGTACTATGCCGGAACCCTGCTCGCCATCAAGATGAAGAAGAAAAAATTGGTCCTCACTCTCCACAACGCGAAGACAGAGGGAATCTCGCCGATGACCGACCGCCTCGGGGCGCTGTATGATTTCGCGTGGGGGCAGCGGATAATGGAGGCGTGCGACAAGATAGTCGCAGTGAGCGACTACACGCGCGCTGTTACGGTTCCAGCCCGTCTTCAATACAAATCAATAACAGTTTACAACGGCGTGAACACCACGCTCTTCTCCCCCAAAGACCCGTCCGAGATAAAGAAGAGGCTCGGCATCACCAGCGAGCCTGTAATTCTTTTCGTGGGCAGGCTTCTCGAGCAGAAAGGAGTCGAGTACCTGATTCGCGCGTTCGGGATGCTGAAAAAGGACGTTCCAGACGCGCGCCTCGTAATCATTGGGCGCGGTCCGCTCGAACTTCATTTGCGAAAGGTTGCAGGAGAAGTGGGGGTAGGCGATTCGTTCCGCATAATAAACCGCGTCCCAGAGCACGAGCTCCCCCTCTATTACAACATGGCGAGCGTTTTCATGCTTCCCTCCCTTTGGGAACCGCTCGGCATCGTGGTTCTTGAGGCGATGGCGTGCGGCATCCCAGTAGTCTCGAGCGACACAGGCGGACCGCGCGAGCTCGTCACATCCGATTGCGGGTTCCTCGCGCGCCCCCGCGACCAGAATGACATCTACGCGAAACTCAAACTCCTTTTGCAGGACGAAAGTTTGAGAAGGAGGATGGGCACCTCCGCGCGCAAGAGGGCAGTTGAGAATTTCACATGGGACATCGCCGCGCAGAAGATGGAGAAGATTTATGAGAGTTTGATGGAGGTTCCTCTTTGAGATGCTACAACTTTTTTACGATTTTCATTTTTTCGCATAATTACTAACGCATATCTGCGCAAGTCATCTGTGAATCGTTCCACTCTCTCCAAACCCGCTTTTTTCCCTATCTCATCAACTTCGTCTAGATCATATCCTTTAGATGCGAACAGCGTAAGTTCTCCACAAATTGCTTTGACAAAGTTTTCTTTTTTGTCATACATCCATTCGATTTTTTCTGTGGTGATGGGAATCCGTGGCGATGACATGAATCCAACTCTTCTTCTTATAACTTCCACCATATCGTTGTAAAATCTATCTTTATAGTTCTCAACCACGAGTTCTGGATTTTTTTTAAGCGCGAGCCGTATCCCGAGCAAAAGAAACTCGTTTTCATTGATGCATCTAGTCAGAATATCGAAAACCTCATTTTGATCGACGTAGTTTCCGACACTGTTGCCAAGCATAACCAACGTGTTTCTTTTTAATTCAGAGTTTGAAAAATCTAAGGTTTCTTTCGTAATATCATCAAAAAACTTGTTTAAGCCTTTAAACATGGTTTTGCCTAGTGCTCCGAGAGCGAATTTCCGTAACCCCGACAAATAAAGCTCTATGTAATATTTCTGTGCATCAATAGCGCATATTTCATGATATTTTCTAACGTTATATCCCAATCTATGTATCAATAATTCAGTATCCCCATTTCCGATTCCAAAGAAAACTTTTGTGCTGCCTTCGATATATCTTTTGAATATCGAATCGTAATTCCTCAGGAGTATTTCGGTCTCTGCATAAGATGCTTCCGTCGCGTTCATCGGTGCGGTTATAAGCGTATATAAAACTGGATCGAGAAAACACTGTTCACTCCCCGCAACACCTTTTTCGATAA
>JBFMAP010000172.1:0-2038 GCA_040755655.1 Microcaldota archaeon | reverse complement strand
TCCAGCGCTTTTTGCCATCTCGATCAGGCGGTCAATCTCATCAAAATCCCCATTCCTGGCAGATTCGACTGCCCCAAGCCTAGCCCCTTCATAATACGCGTCCTCAACCGAGTAAACGCCCTTTTTATACTGCGCGACCTCGAACATTAGCATATCCCCGCCGCCTTTCCCTTCCAAAACCGACTTGAACAGCGCTGGGATGCGCGCGGTTCTCTCGCCCATGGGCTTGAAATCGTAAACAAAATCCAGCAGGTTCTCAAGCCGCTCCCTCTCTTTCTTAAGGTCATCTTTCCTGTCCTCGTTTTTTTCTTTTTTTATCTTTTGGTTTATATCCTCAATCTCCTTGGAAGCTACATAAACGAGTCCAAGGGCAACTCCGGTTTGGAACTCGTTGTCCACGTAGTTCCTGCGAACTGCGCCCGAGTATTCATCCAGTTTCTGCATTATCTCCCCGGTCTTTTCGTCGACTTTCTTGCTCTCCTTCGCTGTCGCGCCCTTCTTCAGCGCCTCGCTCTTTTCTGTTATTTTTTTCCTGTACTCGCCCAATTTTCCGTCATAAAGAACTTCCGAAACATCTGGCGCTGGCAAGCCAAAGAATTTGCCTGCGTCGTCCAGTTTCTCCTTTGCTTCGTTTATCTCGTTCTCGCCTTCGCGGAGTCTTGCGCGCGCAACGCTAACGCCGTTTATCATCTCGAGTTCCATCAAGCCCCTTTCGATGCCGAGCGCGGCTTCGGTCCCCCATCCATAGTTTCTAATTATCTCCGCCAACCGAGCGATATCCTCCTTTTTTGCCTCCTCCCTGCTTCCCTCCCCGGTGAGTATCTTCTTCAGTATGATTTTCCCTTTGCGCTCCGGAGATATCTCCTTCTTTTGGAGCGTTAAGAACTGCTCTTCCAGCGCGTTCATTTTCTCCTGCGCAGTGAGGCTCTCGTTCTCGAGTATCCCCTTTACCTCGTCTCTCAAACCGCTCGAGAGTTTTTCGGTGAGGTTTTTAATCGTTTCCTCATATTCCGCTACACTCCTTTTGCTTCCCTCAATCTCGTCCATCGCCCTAAAAACGATTTGGTCCTCTGGTTCCGCGGTTCCGACTATCATCCCCCCACTTGTGTCGTAAATCCTCCTGCTCATCATCCCGTACCTCAGAGGAGTGAGGGCAGAACCGACAACCGTGTCGAAGAAACTCAGCGCGCTGGTGAACGCGCGCACGAAACTCTTGCTTTCCTTTTCCTGATAGGCTCTTATTTCACCGGTCGGCCTCAGGAGGACGAGCCCGTGCTCCTTGCCTGTTTCGTATATCATCAGCGGCTTGCTGACCCTCTCGAAATTTCCCTCGCTGTCGCGTGTCGCGTTTCCTTTGCCGTCGTTCTTCACCTCAAAAACAGCCCCGTCCGCTCCTCTCACGTAAACATTTCCATCCTTATCCTTGTAGAGCATCACCTCTTTCGCGTTCTCGCCTCTGCCCTCGCTCGCTTTCTCTGAAACCAATTTGTCCGCGGCTATCTCGCATTTCTCGCTCAGCACGTCGACCGCCTTGCCAAAGCCAGCGACGCCGGCCCAGCCGCTCGCGATTGTTATGTAAACCTCGTTCTCGCCAACCCCGTACGCCTCGCCTATCTGCTTCGCGACCTTTTTGTTCTGCCACATCATCATCGCCTGCGCGTCCATCATGCCGGCTATTTTCTCGATATAATCTTGACTTCCCGCATAGAACGTGACAGGGCCAACCTTTATGCTCGTGCCGCCGTAATCCCTCCTCCCAGCCATGCCGAGCGTTATGATTCCCAAAAAGCCCAGAATCGCCCTGCCTGCCTTGCTCCTGCTGAACTCGCCCCACCACTCGCCGAATTTTTTTATCGCCTTAAATGGAGCCTTGAACTGCCAGAGAGCCATCTTGCCTACGAATTTCGCGCCTTTCAAAACCGCGCCAGAGACCTTTCCGAGCACTGTTACGTCCTTGACCGTCTTGACCTGCCTGACCATCTTCTCTTGAGCTCCTGCGCCTTCTTCGGTTTTTTCTTCGCGTTTCTTCACCCCGAGC
>JBFMAP010000171.1:0-2093 GCA_040755655.1 Microcaldota archaeon | reverse complement strand
GCGCAACTCTTTTATATTTTGTCTCGTTCCCTCGCGCTCGAACTTCTCGTTCAGCGCCTTGAACCCCTGAAGTTTCTGCGACCCTTCATGCCCTCCTTCAGCGATATACCAGTCGCGCCAGCTCGAGCCGCATCCAACTTTAAATAACATATAGCCAATTGGCGTCGCAGGCGGCGGAAACCCGTACATCAATCCGCGCGCGGTCTCCAGATGATTCGGCGCGTCTGGGGAATAAACATCGTACGCAATCATAAGGCTCCCCCCCGCGCGGCACGAGTTTCGCTAGAATTTCAAATAACTTCAAATCCAACTCCTCTTTCTCGAGCACAATTCTCCCGCCCGCGAAATTCACGACCTCTGCATAACCCCCGTCAACCCACCCAAAAACTTTGTTGTACTCCACGCCGCGGCTGTAAACTCCTGAGAAAACGCTCTCGCGCGAAATTTCTCCGCGCGCATTTTTCAAATGAAGAGTAAAATACATCTGTTCGGCGAACGTTCGCGGCCTTGTCTCGAGAACGAGTGAATATTTTCCAAGGCGCGCGCCATCGAGTTTTGAAAGAGGGTTGCGCGCGTTCATAGGATCATCGCAGGTCTCACTTCATTTTTACCTTAGGGACTTTTATGAACCCCTCATTCACGAGAATCTTGTATACCTCCTTTGCGATTTCATCGTCCAGCGATGCGAGAAGCGCAATGCCAGTTGCCATCCCATATCCCGCGCCGAACACTGTGCCAGCCATTCTGTTCAAAACGCGTATTGGCTCTGGCAGAACAGGCACGTCCAACTCCGAGCTAAAACCAGCGCCTTTTATAGCTCCTAGAATCACAAAATCGTACAGGAACTCTTTTTTCGGTATGTCCGGCGCGGTATACGCATCAATCACGTCTTTTATTTTTTTGCTGAACTCCCAGTCTATTTTTATCCCCCTTGATATTAATTCGGCTTCCTTTTTCGTATTCTTTTCTTCTCGTCTGTATCTATCCACGTCAATCTGTAACTTTTTAGCTTCTTCCTTCCACTCACTGTTAAGAGCATATACTCTACCCAACATCTCCTCCATTCTCTTCCCCTTTTTCAAAGGAAAATCTAAAAGCATAACCACCTTTATTTTCTTACCTTCTTCTTTCTCCGGTTCTTTCACAGTGCCAATCTGAAAAACAAACACCATCCAACCACCACCTAGATATTCAGTGCTTCCCCTCTCGCGTCCAAGCACGCCTCAACAAACGCTTCCGAGAGAACGGGATGCGGGTGAATCGTTTCCGTTATTTCGCTTAATTTCATTTTGTTTCTCACAGCGATGCACGCCTCTCCTATGAGGTCGCTCGCGTGCGGTCCGATTATCCCCGCGCCCGCAATAATTCCATCTCGCGCGTACACTTTCACCATCCCCTCTGTCTCGCCCATTGCGCGCGCCTTTCCGCTCGCGGCAAAAGGAAACCTCCCCACCTTCAGCGAGGGATCGTTCGCGCTCGAGCCCACGACTGCAATTTCAGGGAATGAGAACACGCACGAAGGAACGCAGGAATAATCCATTCTCCTATTTTTTCCCATTATGTTCTCGGCGGCAACCATGCCCTCTGCGCTCGCCACGTGCGCGAGCATCATCTTCCCGACAACATCTCCAACCGCGTAAATATTCTTCGCGCCCGTCCTCATCGCGTCATCAACAATTATCCCCCGCTCGCATTTCACGCCTGCCCTCTCCATTTCCTCCTTATTGAAGTTCGGCCTTCTTCCAACAGCAACGAGGATTTTCTCAGCTTCGGTTTCCTCGCCGTTCACAATTGCCCCTTTTTCCGAAACGCGCTCAATCTTCGCGCCCAGTTTTATCTCAATTCCATCGCGCTTCATGCTTCTCTGCAGTATGGCGGTCAGTTCGGCATCAACGTTCGGAAGAATCCGGTCCATCATCTCAACCAACGAAACCTTGCAACCAAGGGAATTGAAAATGCACGCGTACTCCACCCCGACATATCCGCCGCCGACAACGAGAAGCGAGCGCGGAAGTTCCTCTAGTTTCAGAAGACTCTCGCTCGAGAGGACTTTTTCTGAAAATGGAATGCCAGGCAGTTCGATGGGCGCGCTG
>JBFMAP010000170.1:0-2110 GCA_040755655.1 Microcaldota archaeon | reverse complement strand
GGAACAAAAGTTTGGGAAATCAATACATGACGCAGGCTGGAATAGGTTTGCGAACTTTCTTGCATACAAGGCGGAAGGAGCTGGTTGCAGGGTTGAGTTTGTGAACCCAAGAAACACTACGAAGGAATGCAGCCGCTGCGGCGCAGTCGTCGAAAAGATGCTGTCGGAAAGGACTCACAACTGTCCTTTCTGCGGGCTTTGCATAGATAGGGATATAAACGCCGCAAGAAATATACTCAAACGAGCTACCGTCGGAACGACGGGAAGTAACGCTTCTGGAGGCGAAACAGTAGTTTCGTCGAGGAAAGAAGAAGCCGCCCGATTCATCGGGTGGTAGTTCACATTAGGGTGATATGAAGACGATGTTGTCCCCTCTCACGAGCATCGTGCCGAGCTTTCTCTTTACCTCGCCGTTCTCCAGCTGCTCCGCGTCCTCGAGCACGAGGTTCATGTGCACGTCGTACGACGCCATCTTCCCGCGCACCTCGACCCCGCCCTTCAGCCTCAGCAGAACGGAGCCGCCGAGCGCGCCGTTCAGAACATCGAATGGTCTTTTTTCTGTCATCCACGCACCTCAAAAAATTTAAACTCACGGTTGGGTATCCTTTTCTTGCGACGTTATTATAAACGTTTCTGTCCTCGTGCCTTAACGAGTGTCTGCCATCACAACTATGTCCGCCGTGTTCTTTAGCGCGATTGAAAAGCCCGGCTCAGCGCCCACAACGATTGTTTCCTTTCCAAGCTCCTTCGCCTTCACGAGGACAGGGCGGAAGTCTATGTCGCGCGTCATGAGCGCGATGATTTGTATGCTCGGGTTGAAGACCTGCTGCATCGCCTCCACGGCCATCGTGACGTCCACGTCGCCGGTGGTTATGATTGGCTCGTAGCCCTGGTTCGTCATCGCCTCGATGAGTTTGTCGGAAGCGTACTGGTCCAGGAATATCTTGCACACCTTAAGTTTGCCGTATTTCGCGAGCTTCCTCTTCACGCCCTCCAGATCTATGTTCATTTCCTTTCGTATCACGTTCGGGCCGTCGACGAGGAACGCGATGTTCTTCTTCTCCTCGCGCTTCAGCATCGTCTTTACCCGTTCGACAACTTTCTGCATGTTCATCTGCACTGTCGGCATAGAACCACTTCCAAAAATTCAAATCTCGAAAAACTTTCGCGCGTTCCCGCACGCCGCCGCAGCAACATCCTCAACGCGCGCCTCCTTCACCTCAGCAATCAACTCAACCGCGCGCAGCGCGTCGATTGGTTTTTTCCCTATGTACGGCGCGTCGCTCTCAACCAGGAGATATTTCAAATCCGCAGATTTAATTACCTTTCTTCTATTTTTAGAGCGCATTGGAGGAACTGTCAGGCTGAACCCGCGCTCCGTCGCGCGCGCAGTCTGCTCAGCGCTCCCGCTGAAGCAGTGGAGAAGCACTTCGCGCGCGCCGCTCTCGAAAAGAATTTTCAGAACATCCTCCTCTGCATTACGCGAGTGAATTACAACCGGAAGCGCGAGTTCGAGCGCGAGGGAGAGTTGGGGGAGGAAGTGCGCGCGCTGGCGCTTCTTCTGCTCGTCCGTCTTTCCCCAGTGGTAGTCAAGGCCGATCTCGCCAACCCCGACAATCTCCTCTTTCCTTTCGCGTATCAATTTCATAATCGCGTCCGCGCTCCCGGTGTCCATCGCCACCTGCGGGGAGATTCCAATCACTGGGAAAACGAAATTTTTGTGCGCGTCGGCTATTTTCAGCGAGGCTAGCGAGCTCTCAAGCGAGTAGCCGCAGGTTATTATCGCGCGCATTTTCTCCCTTCTCGACTCCGCAATGACCTCCTCCAAATTTTTGAACGAGTCGAGATGGCAGTGCGCATCTATGAGCGCGAGATGATTCATAAAGTTATTAAAATCTTACATGTTAAAAAACTTGGTGCGTCCGATGGTTGACAAGATTTTCGCGTCCGCGAAGGAGCTCAAAGTCGGGAAGTATGTTCTCATAGACGGCGTCCCGTGCAGGGTTGTTGGAATCGAGTCGTCGGCGCCCGGAAAGCACGGGGCAGCGAAGATGCGGGTGACCGCGATAGGCGTGTTCGACGGCTCGAAGAGGACGCTGCTGAAGCCCTC
>JBFMAP010000169.1:0-2187 GCA_040755655.1 Microcaldota archaeon | reverse complement strand
CGGCATCCACGAGCTCGGAATAACGCGAAAGTGTTTGGGGCATTTCGCCGTCGGTGCGGTTTGCCAAATTATCACGCTCATCTCGTCAAAGCAGATCCAAAATAATTTTTTTAATTTTGCCAGCGCCGAGCGCACATACGAGTTTCCCGAAGCGCGGGCCCTTCTCCTTTCCGAGTAATGTTTGGTATAATGTTTTAAAAAGCTCGTTTGGCTGTGTGTTGTATTGTTTCGCGATTTCGAAGACAAGGTTGTGCACCGCGAGCGCATCCATATCTTCTTTGAGCGCGTTCGCGAACGCACGCACTGCGTTGGCATTTGTTGGTGGTTTTTGGGGCTCGAATCTGAAAATGTATTCCTCCGGCGCGTAGCCCTCTTCGAGCCAGTGCTGTATGAACGGCTTGAGGTAGGAAACCCCCCCTGCGTCGCCGACCATCCCGCCGACCTTTTTCCAATCACCGTGAATCTGGTAGTAGAGCAGCACGTCGGAAAACGGCGCGCGCCATTTCAGTTTCTCCGTTGAAAGGGAGAACGCGACCGCACGCTTCCTTTCAGCGCGGGAGAGCCGCGCTAGGTCGCCCTGCGCGAGCCTGCCTGCGTCTGCGTAATCGTCATAAAGTTGCATCAGCCTGTTCCCCGTGGGGTCGAAGTCCTTGTTCTCCTGTATGTCGTGTTTTAGAATCTGGTACGCGAGGAGTTCCGGTGGTGTGAGGGAGAGGACGTCGCAAACGCCAAGGCCGACGCCTTTTGACTTTGAGTATTTCTTTCCCTTGAAAAGGACGAACCCGAACTTGTAAGTGATTGGCGGCTCCTTGTGGAAAATCTCCTCAAAGACCGCGCGCGCCGTGTCCCAGGAGCCCCCGCGCGTGTGGTGGTCCATGCCAGCGCCCTCCACGCTCGTTTTGAAAACGTCCATCCAAGCAGGCCAGTGGAGGCGCCAGGTGAGTTTGTACCTGTGCTCGCTTATTTTCGACTCGCCTGAAAACCCGCATCCTTTCGCATAACCGACGTCGCGAACGCACGAATACGAAAAACTGGTTTCATCGAACGCCGTTACGGCCGTTGTCGCTATTCTTCCGCAGTTCGAACAGACAGGCATCAGCGGGCTCCAGTCCGCCGGAGCCTCTTTCATTGATGTTTTCGAGACTGCTTCTTTCGCCTTCTTGTAATTTTTGAGGAAGAGGCGCGCGTGCGCGTCGAATTTTCCCTGCGCGTAGAGTTCGTTTGCTTTGTGAATTTTCGGGTCTATTTCGAACTTCTCCATTATGCCTTTTGCCTCGTTTAGAAAATGGTCCCCGAACGAGCCGCAGCAGCCGCGGGGGTCAGGCACCGCCACCAGCGGCTTCCCGAGGTGTGGCGCGAGCTCGCGCTCAAACTCCATCATCAAGAGGGGGATTGAATCGAACGCATCGAAGATATCCGCAATGAAGTGGAACTCGCTCGCGTGTCCTTTTGTCTTTAGGAATTTTTGTATGACGGCGGGGTAGAGGAACTCGCACAGTGTGCCGAGATGGCACGGCCCGCTCGTTGTCATGCCAGAGGTAATGATGAACGGTGGTTTTTTTCTCTCTAGTATCCGCTCGGCGAGCGGCTCGATCCAGTGCCGAGACGGCGGCGGTTGTTCTGCTTTTCCTGTTTGCGGCATAAAAACACACGGGCCCGAGGGGAACCGAACCGCAGGGGGGCAAGCCCCCCTTCAGTTTCAGGGTCCTCCTGATTCCCCCTTAGGAGAGCCGAGAGGAGTTCCTCGCCCAAAAACGTTTTCTTTTGGGATTTCGTTCGAACCCCTGACCTACTGGTTAAGAGCCAGACGCTCTACCAAGCTGAGCTACGGGCCCGCGGTAGGTTATTGCGTTAGGAATTATTAAAGGTGTTCCGCTCCGCCAAACAAAAAGAATATATAAAAGGTGTGGTATAACTCAACTCATGAACAGGAAGAAAAAGGCGACAAAAAGGAAGGCGGCGGCGAAACCATCACCAAAAAAACCAAGCAACGAACTGCTTCTAAACAAACACGCGCGCGAGTTCCTTGTTCAGGCCGCCGGCGAGAACGCGCTCTGTGTCATGCGTGAGATCACGCGCCCGATGAGCGACGAACGGCTCGCTGAGAGTTGTGGGTTGAAAGTGAGTGATGTCCGCGCCGTTCTCAATAAATTACATAATTATGGTGTCGTTGATTACGAACGGACG
>JBFMAP010000168.1:0-2193 GCA_040755655.1 Microcaldota archaeon | reverse complement strand
CAATCTGCGCTGCCTTCGCGATGTCCTTCGGGAACTCCCTCCCCCTCATCAAGAAATTGCTCTCGTACCTCTCCGCCTCGAATTCACTCAGCGCGTATTTTATCGCCCTCTTCACGTCGAACTCCTTGCAGGAGAAGAGGTCGATGCTCACAAACCCCTTTTCAGGGAACGTGTGCACGCTTATGTGGCTTTCGGCTATCAGGATGATTCCGGAGACCCCCCAGTCCTCGGGCTTCGTGCCGCAGTAGGAGAAGGCGTAGGGTGGCATTATCTTGTGCATCCCTATGTCATCAGCAAATCTGTCCAAAAAATTATAAACGAATTTTATGTCTTCCAGCTTTTTTCTGTTGCAACCATAGCAGTCAAGCATCAGGTGCGGTCCAAACATTTCGGTTATCCTCCTCGTTCAAAATTTTTACGATCGAATTTCTTTTTTTCAATTGTTTTTTATTTTTATTTCGACATTTTATGCACGCCCTTGTTTATAAATGTTTCGAAAGATTTTCACAACAGCGCGCAGGAACTTTTTTTTGCTCAAACGGGCAAGAAGAAAGCGATTTCGGCTTCCATAGGATTAAAACCGGCAAATCTCGCCAAAATCGACGGGGAAAGACAAAAATTGCAGCTCATTTTTTCATTCTTCGCAATATGTTTTCGCTCGCGACACGCAGCGGCAGCCTGTTTTTTCTCGCGATTTTTTTCACGTCCTCGTATTCCGGTTTCATCTTCACAACGCGCCCGCCAAGTCTCGCCACCTTCACGCGAGCGCGCCCAGACCCACTGTCAACTTCTCTTGTTTTCCGCTCAAGAAGGTGCTTCGCGCACGAGTGTTCGCGTATTCCGAGCGTTCCGGTTTCCTCAAAAATAATCCTGCAGAATTTCTCGACGTCCCCTTTCGTGCACATCACCTGAAGTATGCAGCCCGGCCTTCCTTTTTTCGCGATTATCGGAATGAGGCACGCGTCCCTCGCGCCCTCATCAAGCAGACGCTCGACAGCATACCCCAGGACCTCGCCTGAGACGTCATCCACGTTCGTCTCGAGGACGCGAATATCATCATCGAACATCCTGTCGCAGATTACCGCGCGCAGCACGTTCGGTTCTTCCATCTCAACAGCGCCTGCGCCGTACGCCACGCGCTTTGCCTTGGCGACTGGCGACGAGTTTATCGCTTTGGCTATCGTCGTGATTATTGCCGCGCCAGTCGGGGTGGTTAACTCGTGCGCGGTGTCTTTCATAAAAAACGGAAAGCGCTCGCGCACGATTTCGAAAACCGCAGGGCCGGCCTCCCTCCCAAGCGCGAGAGGTAACGAAAAAACCTCTTTCTCGCCCAGGTCCTCGAGCGCGACGGCAGTGCCCGCAACATCGACAATCGTGTCGGCCTCCCCGAGCTCGTGGAAATGCACGTGTTTTGAGCCGTGCGCGCGCGCCTCGCCCCGCAGAAGAGCGTCGAAAATTTTCAGCGCGGCTTTCTTCGCCCATTCGGATATTCTCATATTTTTTATTTTCCTCCTCATCTCCCCCGGGGAATACCTTTTCTGCGCGCCTCTCGCTCGCATGAACTTCGCGCGCGCATGGCCCCGGCTGACCTCAACGAAATCGAGTTTCGCGCCCACGAGTTTCGCAATTTTTTTTATCTTTTTCTCGCTGGCTCCGAGCCCCACCAGCGCAGAAAGGAGCATGTCCCCAGAGACCCCGTTTGACGGGTCGAGTATGAGCATGATTTAATAATTATCCGTGAATATTAAAAACATGTTCTCGGAGGAAACAGCGAGAACCGCAAAAAAACTAATCAAAAAAATGAGGTCGCGCGCCCCCCTTCTCGTTTCGTTTTCAGGCGGCGTGGATAGCAGTGTTGTTGCAAAACTCGCTTTTCTAGCCTCACAAAGCTCGATTGCAGTCACAGTTGCGGATCAGACAGTTCCAAAGAGTGAACTCGAACATGCTAAAAAAATAGCAAAGGAGATCGGGATAACCCACGCGGTTGTAAAAGCGAACTGCATGGAAAAAAACTTCGCGCGAAACGACGCGCTCAGGTGCTACTACTGCAAGAAAAGCAGGGCGAGGACGCTGCGCGGGGTCGCGCGCAGATTCGGTATAACGACAATTGTTGACGGAATTAATGCCGACGACAGGACGGACGTGCGCCCGGGGACACGGGCGGCTCAGGAGGAGGGAATCCGCTCTCCCCTG
>JBFMAP010000167.1:938-2207 GCA_040755655.1 Microcaldota archaeon | reverse complement strand
AGGCTAAAACAACCATAAACAAACCATTGGTTTCAACCGTCCACTCGACAGAGTACGACAGGGCGCCTTACCCTTGGGAGTTCATATTGAACATTGAAAGAATCGGTTTGAAGGCTGCGGACAGAGTGATAACAGTTAGCAACAGGATGAGGAGCCAACTCGTTGAGAGGTTTGGGGCAGACGAATCCAAAATCCGAGTCATATACAACGGAGTCGATGCTACTAGGTTCGCGCAGAGAATGCCTGGCGAGACACGCGGAAAAAGGGTGCTTTTTCTTGGAAGGCTTACAGACCAGAAGGGACCTGTGCAATTTTTGCACGCAGCAAAGAAAGTTGTTGAGAAGGAGCCTGAAGTGAGGTTCATAATGGCAGGCGACGGCCCGATGCTTTCATATCTGATTTCGCTGTCTATTCAGCTCGGTCTCCAGAACAACGTCGTGTTCACGGGTTATCTCCCAGAGGAGCAGCTGAGGCGCGCGTATTCAATGTGCGACGTGTACGTGATGCCGTCCATATCCGAGCCTTTCGGAATTACCGCACTCGAGGCGATGGCTTCAGGCACGCCAATCATAGTCTCGAAATCCTCGGGGGTGGCGGAGATAACGAACCACTGCCTTAAGGTTGACTTCTGGGACATTGACGAGATGGCGAACAAGATGATAGCACTTCTCAGGTACGAGCCGCTCGGCTCTGAGATGTCGCGCAGCGGGCTTGCCGAGGTCAGGAATTTCACGTGGGAGAGGACAGCAGAGCAGACGATAGGCGTGTATAGAGAGTTGGTTGGTGATAAATAATTGTTTGTGTGTAACTATATGTGGTAGCTATGGTCTCGGTGTGCGTGTATTTCCAGGTCCATCAGCCGATGAGGCTGAGGAAGTTCAGCGTTTTCGAGAGCGGGGAGCACGCGAGCCATTACGAGAGGTATTTCAACGACAGCCTGAACCGCGAGATTTTCCTCAAGGTCGCGCGCAAGTGCTACTTCCCCACGAACAGCCTCCTCCTCGATCTCGTGAAAAAATACGACGGGAAGTTCAAGATAAGTTACAGCCTCACAGGCGTGTTCATGGAGCAGTGCAAGAGGTACGCGCCAGAACTCCTCGATATTTTCAAGGCTCTCGCGGAAACCGGCTGCGTTGACTTCCTTAATGAAACATATTACCACTCGCTCTCGAGCCTTTTCTGGGACAAGCGGGAGTTCCTCGAGCAGATAAGGCTCCACAAGAAGGCGCTGCGCGGGATTCACGCTCGCTCTGAAGTGTTCCGCAACAC
>JBFMAP010000167.1:0-928 GCA_040755655.1 Microcaldota archaeon | reverse complement strand
TCGTCACAGAGGGGCTCGAGAGGTTCCTGGAATGGAGGTCCCCGAACTATCTCTACACTGTGAAGGGGACGCGCGGAAAAATAAAGGCGCTACTGCGCAACTACAAACTCAGCGATGACGTCGCGTACCGCTTCTCCGCAAAGTGGTGGAGCGAGCACCCTCTTACCGCAGACAAATACGCCTCGTGGCTCTCGAAGGCTGACGGGCAGTGCGTGAACATATTTATGGACTACGAGACGTTCGGCGAGCACCAGTGGGAGGACACAGGAATTTTCGAGTTCCTTCGCCACCTTCCTAGCGAGATTCTGAAACACGATAATGTGGATTTCAAGACCCCGAGCGAGCTCGCGCGCAGCGAGGCCGTGGGGGAGATAGACGTCCCTTACACCATCTCGTGGGCTGACATTGAGCGCGACACTTCGGCGTGGCTCGGGAACGACATGCAGCGCGCGTGCTTCCAGCAACTGCAACTTATTGGAGAGGAAGTGAAGAGATATGGGGATAAGGATACGCTACACGCGTGGAGGCTACTGCAGAACAGCGACCACCTTTATTACCTCTGCACGAAGTGCCTTGCTGATGGTGATGTTCACAAGTATTTCTCGCCATACGGGAGCCCGTATGACGGCTTCATAAATTACATGAACATACTTCAGGATTTCAGGAACAGGATAGCAAACGGACGCGAATGAAACGCGGATGAAAATAATTGAAAATGAATAAAGAGGTGGGAAAATGCCGAGAAGAAAAGGAGTGAAGAACGCCCCTCCTGGCAGGGAGTTCGTTTTCAAGACTCCCGAGGGAAGGGAGGTCGGGCGCGCGAGAAACGCCGCCGAGTTCGTGAGCCTCATAAAGCAGGTGCCGCTCACGAGCGTGCTGTACCACGCGAACGGCGGGCACTTTTCGCCCTGGCTTGAGTTCATCGGCG
>JBFMAP010000166.1:0-2216 GCA_040755655.1 Microcaldota archaeon | reverse complement strand
CTCACGAACTCCTCGAGACGCAGGGGCCTGGAACTTTTCTGGAGTTTTTCAGGAGGATGGGGGAGCGCGTGACGCAGAGCAAGGCAGTGAAAACAATTCTGAACAACAAGAGGATTCACGAAATCCTTGCGCGCGCGGAAAAGTTAAGTGAGCACCCGAAACTGGAAAAGTTGCGCGCGCTTGTGGAGGAGAGGCGCGGGAAGATGCTGATTGTGTTCGTGCAGTACAGGGACCAGATTAGGCGCGTTGTGGATGAATTAAATAAAATTGACGGCGTGCGCGCTGTGCAGTTCGTGGGGAAGCGCGAGGGCGTTTCGCAGAAATTGCAGAAGGAGACGATTGAGAAATTCAGGAAGGGCGAGTTCAACGTGCTCGTGGCGAGTTCAATCGGCGAGGAGGGACTCGACATCCCGTCCGTGGACTGCGTTATTTTCTACGAGCCCATAGCGAGCGAAATCCGCTCGATTCAGAGAAGAGGGCGCGCTGGCCGCGCGAAAGCCGGTGAAGTGATCGTGCTCATCACGAAGGGCACGCGCGACGAGGCGTATTACTGGGTCGCGCAGAAGAAAGAGAAAAGGATGCGGAGAATAGTTAAGAGGATGCAACTCGGGTTCGAGGGGAAGCCAGCGCGCGGGGAAAAGAAGAAAAAAAGAAGAGTTCAGAGTAAGATAACGGATTATTTTGGGTAGGGAGTGGTCGCGTGGATTACGAGAAAATCGCGGATAAGATTTGCGCGAGGCTGCGCGAGTACGCGCGAGGCGCGAAGCGGGAAGTCGGGGTTGTTGGGCTTAGCGGCGGCGTTGATTCGGCTGTAACCGCAGCGCTCACTGCGCGCGCATTTGGGGCGAAAAATGTAATCGGGGTAATCATGCCGACCAAAATAACAAAAAAAGAAGATGCAGACGATGCGCGCGCGCTCGGGCGTAAACTCGGAATAAGAGTGATTGAAATCGATATTGAAGATGTTATCTCTCTTCTGGAAAAGAAATTATGCGCTGTGCGAGTTTGTAGAATGAATGACGTCGATATCGGCAATTTGGCCGCGCGCGTTCGAATGGCAATTCTTTACAACATCGCCAGGCGCGAGAAGGGGCTTGTTATAGGCACTGGCGACAAATCCGAGATCTCCATAGGCTATTTCACGAAATATGGCGATGGGGGTGTCGATATTCTCCCAATTGGAGACCTTTATAAAACGGAAGTGAGGGGGATGGCGCGCGCGCTCAAAATTCAAGAGAGAATTGTTTGCAAGCCCGCGTCCCCTGGTTTGTGGAGGAAGCAGACCGCTGAGAGGGAACTGGGCGCGTGCTATGAAATCATAGATGAGGTTTTAAGGACGAGAGGCGCGCGCCACTGGGGCGTTGGGAAGAAGATTTTGAGGCGCGCCGTGGGGACAGAGCACAAGAGAAAAATGCCTGAGGTGATAAAAAGTTCATAGCGTTCATTTTTGAAACAGGATTATACAAGCAGCATGCTCAACTCCTTTACCTCCATCTCGCCCTCGAGCGCCTCCTTGAGAACTACGTAGCACATAGGGCAGGGAGTAACGAGAACGTCTGCGCGCGTATCAAGCGCGTGTTTCGCGCGCTCCTTTGCAACCGCCTTGGTGAGCGCTGGAAAATTCGCCCTCATCCCGCCCCCTCCGCCGCAGCAGAATGACTTGCTTCTCGCGAGCCTCATCTCCTTTATTTCGCACCCGAGCGCGCGCAGTATCTCCCTGGGCTCGTCGAAAACGCCCTCCATACGCAGTTTGCACGGGTCGTGGTACGTTACTTTCAAGTTGAGGGGATGGAACTTCGCGCCCTTCTTCATCGCGCTCCAAATCGTCTGCATGGCGTGCTCTGCGGGTATGTCCCACTTGATGAGTTTCGGATACTCGTGCGTGAACATGCGGTAGCACGCAGGGCAGTTGCATACGATGCGCGCGACCCCGCGCTCCTTGAAGAGTTTGTAATTCTTCTCCGCGAGCGTGCGCGCGTCCTCCTCATAACCCGCGGTGATCACCGGGAGACCGCAGCACGCCTCCAGCTCCTTGAGTTTTATGAAATCGATTCGCAGTTTGCCGAAAATTTTCTCGTAGTTCTCCATCACGTCGCGGAGCGCGAACTTCGTGAGGCAGCCTGGGTAGTAGAGGGTGTTCCCGCCCATGAACTTATCGAGAAACCCCATTCAACCACTTCAAACGCGCTCACCAGTTGATCACGTTGATTGTCTTC
>JBFMAP010000165.1:0-2239 GCA_040755655.1 Microcaldota archaeon | reverse complement strand
CGGTTGATTTCGAGTTCACGCCGTTCCCGTACCAGCCGCTCAACTTCACGTTCAACTACAGCGGCGTGAGCGAGCCGATACCCGGATGCAGCCCGAATTACACGAACGCGAGCGGAATCGCCACGTGCACGATTCCGGAATCGATGGGGGAGCGCGTTGCAGGCTGCGTGTTCATAACGGTCGAGTACAACTCCACGAATCCGAGGACGATGGGCACAGCGGCCACGACGCAGTACTGCAGGGGGTTCGTGCCCATAAATTTCGGGAGCGCGTGGGCGTGCCTTCCGTTCTTCATAATACTCGGGCTTCTCGCAGCGTCGATGTACGCGATCGGGCGGAGCCCTGTGACAGGGTTCGACATATTCAGCCCGAGGCTTCCAATGGCGAAGAAGCACGGGTTCAAGGGCGAGGACAGGAGGACCGCGTGGATGACGATGCAGGTCGCGTACAGGAGGAACCTCGGCCTCGCGGAGAGGACGCTGAGGGAGACGAGAAAAAAAATCGCGCAGAAGATGAAGGCGGACAGGCTCATCACAGAGCAGGAACTTATTCAGATTAGAAAGGCCAGCATGAGCGACATAGAAGGCATCGCGCTCAAGAACCGCGCGATACCGAAGAAACTCGAGCAGATGACGAACGAGGAACTAAGGAAAACTCTGAAGGAACTTGAGGTCAAATGGCTCGAGAAGCCGATACCGATATTTGACGAGCGGAACAGGACGAGGCTTCTCAGCGTGCTGAGGAAGGAACTGCGCGCGAGATACCAGGAGCACTTCGAGTTCCAGTACCTGCGCGACAGGGCGTTCGCTGCGAACAGGCAGGGGTACGAGAAGTATTTCAACAGCATGGAGCACACCCTCGGGATGCTCGAGGCGAACAGGGCGGCGATGAGGAGGCTCGCGGACGCGTACGGCGAGACCGACGTGGCGAGAATCGTGGGAAAGGTGCCGCTCGTGGGCGGGGTTTTCGGAGGCGTGCTGAAGAAAACGTTCGGGCGCGCGTACGAGTACGGGATACCATTCCGCGCGGCAAGGTACGTGCAGAGCAACGTGGGCACGATTTTCACAGAGAGGACGCGGAACCTCACGCAGGCAGGGAAACTCGTGTGGGGCGTTGTGAGGGCGGGCTTTAGGGAGCCAGCAGTCGGAGTCGTGCAACTCGTGGAGGAGAGAAGGAGGGGGAAACTCGGGCCGAAGATGGAGAAGTTCGCGAAATTCGTGAAGAAAAAATCAGGCGACACGTACGACCTCGGGCCGCTCGTGCCGAAATTTGATGAGGAGGCGAGGAGGCTCGCGGAATCAGAGCCGAGCATAATCTGGGGCAAGCGCGGGCCCAAGAGCAACTTCGACACAGAGGAGGACGCGCGCAAGGGGGTCATCAATTTATGGAGGGAATTCAGGAACAGGGAGGAGGAAATCAGGCTCATGGAGGAGTTGCGCGGGATTCTCAGGAGAAACAGGGCCGACGTGGCGAGGCCTGCCAAAAGGGACATAGAGAACGCGGGCAGGGAAATCGCGGAGTACTTCAAGAGGATGGGCGACGTGAGGCATCCTGATTGGAGGTTCGGGCAGTACACGCAGAAACTGCCTGCGACAGAGAGGGAGTATTGGCTCATGGCGCTCGGGGTGCTCGTGTCGCGCTCGCAGACAGGCGAGGGGAAGAGGGAGACCGGCGAGGTCCTTGTTTGGCGCGACAAGATAGAGAAGAAACTGCACAGGGGGATTGCGCTGGGCGAAGTCGAGGTTACCACGTTCCGCGACCTTCTCGAGAAAATGCTCCTCACCTCTGAAAGGGACAGGATGAACGCTGAACTTGAGATACAGGCATGGAAAAAAATACGCGGGCGGCTGCTCGAAAAATACGGGGTCGAGATAAGGGCAGGGGACGCGATAACGCTCGAACTGATGAGGCGCGCTGACGCGGACTTCCTGAGCCCGCGCGAGAAGACGCGCTACATCCCGAGGAACGTGGACTGGTTCAAGGAGATGAAGGAGAACGAGATGGACGACAACATGGTCAGGAGGATTGCCTTTGAAAGGAACATTGTCGGCAGCGTGGAGGAGGCCTACGGGGCGGACATAAACGAGCTCAAGCGAAGGCTTTTGGCAGCAGCGCCGGGCATGATGCATAGGGAGGACGAGCGCGGGATACACATATACAAGGACATGTTCATGGCGATGGAGCACGACAAGTTCCTCACGCGCATGGACAAGGAGAAAACGAAAAAAGGTTTGTGGAG
>JBFMAP010000164.1:0-2266 GCA_040755655.1 Microcaldota archaeon | reverse complement strand
GAAGATACGCGAGATGGGCGAATTCCCAGATGAACTCAAACTGAAATTATACCATCTGATGCTCAGCCACCACGGGAAAGGGGAGTGGGACTCGCCCGTGAAGCCGAGGTTCGCAGAGGCAGAGGCTCTGCACTACGCGGACCTTCTCGACTCGCACGTGAAGGAGTTCCTGCAGATTGAGAAATCAGAAGAGGGAAAGGAGCGCGAGGGGGTGTGGAGCGCGTTCAGCCGCGAGCTCGAGCGCTATTTATATCTGGGCAGACGGGCAAAGGCTTAAATATCCGAACCGCATAAGTTTAGCGCGTTCGGCGACCAAGTGGTAGGATGATAATTACTGTCGCGTCCGGGAAGGGCGGCGTGGGCAAGAGCAATTTTGTTACCAATCTAGGCCTAGCGCTCGCCGGCTTCGGCGTGAACACCGTAATCGTGGACTGCAACCTCACGAACGGCGATTTGGGGAGCATACTCGGCCCTCCTTTTCCGAAGAAAACGCTTCACGATGTCCTTAATGAGAACGCTTCTCTAAGGGAAGTTATGTTCGACCATCCAGCAGGCGTGCGCGTCATCACCTCGGGGCTCGCGGTCCAGGACCCGCTTTCCGTTTCTCCGAAAAAATTGAAGAAAATCTCGCAGAAACTCGACGGGCTCGCGGACGTGGTGCTCGTGGACGCGCCTGGAACGCTCGGGGAGAACACTGTCGAAAGCCTGCGGATCGCCGACAAGGTAATCCTCATAACCACTCCAGAAGTGACCTCATACGCGAACGCGCTCCGCACGAAAAAGGTCGCTGAGAAAAAAGGAGTGGACGTCCTCGGGACCGTCGTTAACAAGGTGCGCGGGAACCACAGGAAAGTTGAAAAAGAAGCAGAGGAATGGATCGGCACGAGCGTATTGTGCATGCTTCCCTATGATGAAAGCGTGATTGACGCTGTCGAATACGGGAGGCCTGTCCTCCATCACCGCCCGTTCAGCGAGTACAGCGTCGCGATGAGGAAGTTCGGCGCAGAGCTCGCTGACGTCGAATACAAGCCCCCGCATCTTCTCGAGCGCCTCGCGGCCAGGTTTTTCAGGTTTTGAGAAATTTCTTGTACGTCTCCTCCAAATTCTTTATCTTTCCCGCGGGGCTGTCGAAGATTTTCCTCCCGTCGCGCAGTATCGCGAGGTGGTCGCAGATGTTCTTCAACTCTCCCAAGGTGTGCGTGCTCACAATCAGCGTTTTCCCGTGCGAGGTGCGGAGCGCGCGCATCAGCCCCAAAATGTGCTCTGCGGATTCCGCATCCAATCCCGCGGTTGGTTCATCGAGCGCGAAAATATCCGGGTCCGGGAGAAGCGCGACAGCGAGTTCAACTCTTTTCCTCATCCCAGAGGAAAGGTCCTCGATGCGGTAGCGCAGCCACTCTCCCGCGCCAGTGAGCTCGAGCACCTTATTTTTCCAGCCCGCGTCATTTATTTCATACAAATCAGAGAAGAAATTCAAATTCTCGCGCACGTTCAGATCAGCAACGAGGCGAGGGTTCTGGAAACTGTACGCGAGTTTTCCCTCAACCTTGAGCGCGCCGGAACTAGGGCGGAGAACGCGCGCAATGACGTTTATTAGTGTAGTTTTCCCGCTGCCGTTCAGCCCTGCTATCGCATACAGCGAGCCCTTGGGCACGCGCAGACTAACTTCATCAAGCGCCTTCTTCGCCCCGTAGAATTTCGTTATTTTATCGCAAACCACTACATCCACGCAATCAACTCTTCCAACTCCACAATCCTCAACCTCTTCTCAGCCTCCAGATTGAAAACACCAGGAGCGCGAGGCACGCGAGCCCGAACGCAGTTATAATCGTAACGTAATCCGAAACGAGCGCGTATTCCCCTCCTTTCACGCCGAAATACCTCACGAGCAGCACTGAGTAATACGTGGGCGCGAGTTTGCATACTGTTTGCAGAAGAGGGGGCATGAATCCAATCGGATAGAAAATTCCTGAAAGCACGACCACGGCGCCGAACGCGAGCACGTTGAGGTACCTCCCGAGCTCAGAGAAGCGCGCGAGGAAAACGAACGACAGCCCGAGCGCCGTAAATGAGAGCGCGGATGCGGCAATCACGTACGCGCTCCAGAAATTGATTTCAATTATGGGCGCGCCTAGGAAACTCTGCGTGGCGAGAAGGAAGAAAATCTGAACGAGCGCGAGCGCGAGACCGAAGAGGAGTTTGCTGAGCGCGATTCCAGCAAGCGACACGTTCGTGAGCAGGCGGTCGAAAATCAAACTGTCCCGCA
>JBFMAP010000163.1:0-2272 GCA_040755655.1 Microcaldota archaeon | reverse complement strand
AGCCCTCGCGGTAATTTCATCAGCAATATTAAATGCCTGTTCGATTGGCAGGTTTGGGACAAACTGCACGAGACGGTTGTTGTCGATTACTACAATCGTATCCGCTGACTTCCTTAGCGTGTCAATCCCCTCATCTGCTTTCTTAAGGCGCGCGCGTTCGAGTATAAACGGATATGTCACCATCGCGACCACGATTGCGCCCTGCTGCTTTGCTATGTCCGCAATCACAGGAGACGCGCCTGTTCCCGTCCCTCCGCCCATCCCCGCGGCGAGGAACATCAAATCAACGTCGCGCAAAATGTCCTCCAACTCAGGGCGCGAGACCTCCGCAGCCTTGAGCGCAACCTCAACATATCCCCCTGCTCCCTGACCCTTTGTTATGCTCTGTCCAATCAGCACGCGCCTCGCGGTCTCGGAAATTATAGAGAGATGTTTCTTATCCGTATTGATTGCGATGAGTTCCGCGCCCCTCACGCCCGCGCGCGAAAGGCGGTTGATGGTGTTGCATCCCGCGCCCCCCACTCCCGCAACGACGATTTTCGGCGTCTCGAACTCGCTTGATTTGACGTTAGGATTAGCCAGTGCATTCTGAATTAACGTCTCCACAAAAACCACCCCACTGACACTTTGCGGGTGCGCGGAAGCCGCATGACTCCAGCCTGCGGAGGAGCGCACCCTGCGGCTTCCGCCTAAAGCCGTTTACCTCGGAAGCCGCGGGCTTTAGCCCGCGAAGTGTCACAATCCGAATTCTTTTGTTTGGTATTTCCCGCGGGCAGTATATATATTTATCTGTTTTGAAACATTATCATCTTTGCGTGATGATATGAAACCGAAAAATTACGCGTCAGCAGGCGTCGACGTTTCGCGCGTGAAAAAAATCCAGAATGAAGTGAACGCGCTGATTGCTTCCACGCACGGCAGCGATGTCCTTCCAGTGCGCGGGCACTACGCAGGCCTCCTTCATTTCGGAAACAAGATTCTCGCGATTCACACCGACGGCGTGGGCTCGAAGGTTCTCGTGGCGCAGGCGCTCGGGAAATACGACACAGTCGGCATCGACTGCGTCGCGATGAACGTGAACGACATCATTTGCGTGGGCGCGCGCCCCCTCGCGCTCGTTGATTACCTCGCGCTCGAGCGCGAGGACGAAGAGTTGGTGCGCGAACTGATGAAAGGGCTTGTGAAAGGCGCGAAAGAGGCTGGCGTTTCTATTGTTGGCGGCGAGACCGCGATAATGCCGGATGTAATAAAGGGCATTGAGGGAAAAACAGGCTTCGATTTGGCGGCGACGTGCGTTGGAGAAACTACTGAGCGCGCGCTCGTCACAGGGGAAAGGATGCGCGAGGGCGACGTTGTAATTGGTCTGGCGAGCACAGGGATTCACTCGAACGGCCTCACTCTCGCGCGCAAAATTTTAAATCTGAAAGATTGGGGAAATGAACTTCTAACCCCGACAAGAATTTACGTGAAGCCGCTTCTCGCGATGCTTCGCGCGGTTGAAGTTACAGGAATCGCCCACATAACAGGCGGCGCGTTTTCAAAATTGAGAAGGATTGGCGCGCGCGCGCGCAGGGGATTCCTTCTCGACAATATGCCCGAGCCGCAGGAGATTTTCACGGAAATGAAAAAAACAGTGCGCGACGAGAGGGAGATGTACCGCACTTTCAACATGGGAATAGGAATGTGCATCGCTGTTCGAAAAGATGATGAGGGGAAGGCGCTCGCGCTCTGCAAAAAAAACAGGCAGGAGGCGCGCGTTATTGGAAAAATAACGAAAGAGGAGGGCGTGAGGATAAGGCTGGGCGCGCGCCGGATAACTTTTTAAGGGAGAAAAGCCATAATAAAAAGGGGTTGTTGGATGGCTGATGTATTCGCAAGGGCGAAGGAAAAAAGGGAGAGCCCGGAGTTCAGGAACGCCTGGCCGACCCAGGAATCCATAATCAAAAGCGACCCCTCAGCTGCGAGGGCAACTTCAGGCATCCACAACCGCTACGTCATCGAGCACGAGGCCGCGAGGTTCCACGAGAGCCCCTCGACAGTCGCAAATGAGAAGCACAAGGAAAAGGTTTCTGACTACAAGGGCAGCATTGAAGTCGCGCTCGGTATTTTCGGCGAGATTAACTCCGCAGCGGAAAACAGAAAGGTTTTCGATAAAGACTTTTTCAAGGGGCCTGACGCAGAAGAGAGGAAGGCGATGTTCCTCGCGTATGCCTCTTTCGAAGGGATTGGAAAAGCGACAAGGGATTTGGAAGGGTGCAAGGACATAAACGAC
>JBFMAP010000162.1:0-2288 GCA_040755655.1 Microcaldota archaeon | reverse complement strand
AAACAGCAGGCCCTGATGGAAGCGTTTTCTCTGTCTCGCTTCGCGGAAAAATAGCACAAAAATTAAGCGAGTTAGGGGCAACATTTTTTACGACGTGAAACCGTGCGAGTTTTGTAAAGTCAGGTCAAACATACTTTTTAGGATGCGAGGCTTATGAAAAAGCTCAGGAAAAAGCAACTGCCAAATTCTTTGGCAGGCATTAAGGCTGACGCCAAATGAATTGACAACAAGCGCAAATCACATGAACTGCTCCAGACTGAACTGCTTGCTCGTCTCGTCCTCGAATACAGAGGCTATTTCCTTTTCGAGGAGCGCGAGGCGCTGCTTGAGGTAAAGCGGGAGGTCGTACCTATCAGCGATTTCGTTCGAGATTTTCAGGTATTTCTCGATGCCTCCCTTGTTGATTGTGAGGACGAGTTTGTCCCCGCACGCAGGGCACTTGCCGAGAAGGGGGACGCGGCGGTATTTGCGGTTGCACTTTATGCAGCGGAAGGACTGGCGCGAGAACGAGCGCATGTTCCCGTATAGGTCTGGGATGAAGTGGCTTAGAATCAGGCGCTCTGCTGCGTCGCGCACATCAACCGCGCGAATTTTGCTGCAGAGCGCGAACTGCGCCTCAACCTTTTCCTTCATCGTTTTGAGTTCAACGTATCTCGTTTTAACGGGCGCGTTCTGAATCGAAGAGGAGTGGTGGGTGAAGCGGATGTTCGAGTACTGCTCGTCCTTGCCGAGCCTCTCGCTTATCTTCTCAATCTTAACCTCACTAGGGCTCGCGAAATTCATCGCCGCCTCGTAAAATTCGAGTTGGTAGGAACTGCACACCTCCATCGCGTGAACCTCGTCGTCAACCTCTTTTGGGTTGATTGTGACTGTGAGGACGAGGGATGCGTCCATCGTGCCTCCCCTTGCCTCGGGGAGGAATTTTTTCGAGAAATTCACGAGCGCGTCCATCAGCAGCATCGTGCTGTCCTCGTCCCCGTCGCACTGGAAGGCGAGCGCATTTGAGCATATTAAGTTGTGGTGCGGTTCAACCGTAAGTGAATAGGTATGCGTTGTTTTATCTGAATGGAGGAGGTCGCGCTCGGTTATGCCATCCACGAACACGTCGCCGATAATTTTTCTGCTACTTTGCTTTTTCACAGGAAGCCAGGCTTTCAGAAGACATTCGGCTTTCTTTTGTTTATTCAAGGAAAAGCCGATTTCGCGTATGAAGCGCTCTGCGTCTTCTCCGTACATCCTAAGTTTGTAAGAAACCAGCCTCTTAGGTTTTCCGTAGAAGCGAAGTATGAGTTCGCTGTTGATTTCCCTGTCGGATTTGTGGACTGAATGTTTTATCCCAAACCTCAAAAGCAAGAACGCGACTTGGTCTATGAGTTTCTTGTTCACGCTCGTGCAGTTAACTTCTATTGAGTTTGCGCGGGACACAGAACCATCGCCTGTGAAATAGCCGGAGAGGAATGCGGAGAGTTTCTTTTTCGGAAGTGAAAAAACGAAATTGGGGACGCTTTTTGAGTGCGCCCCGGTGCCGAGGTGAAGATGTTCTACGAACAAAGCATGGATGAGCCGCGAGCAGATTATTATCGAATTTCCTTGGATGGCTGGCTTGCTTTTGAAAACTTTTTTTATTTTTTCAATGATGAAGTCGCGCACATCATTTCTGGTTGCGGTGAAGCATATTTGGTAGTTCAGCTTGTCTTTTTTTCTCGCGTATCCTTCGGCCAGATAGAGACCAAGCAGGAAGAGCAGGTTTTTATCAACGCTCAAAAATCTAGGGAAACATTTATCGTCACGCTTCGCTCCAACCTTTGCGTTCCGGGGTATCTTCACGCACATTTCTCTTAAAACGCTGAGAGGGACTGAATTTCTGTAAACAAAATCCATGAACGTCTTGTAATTTATGCCGAGTTTTTTTGCGGTAGGCCTGTATGGTTTTCTGAGTCGCACCCCGCGGACCATTAGGTCAGGAACGTCGAACTCAAGAAGGTCGAACCGTTTTACGTCTTTTTCTGGTATGTTTATGCTTGAGGGCACAAGCAGATGCGAGGCTTCGAACGCGAGTTTTTTTTCCATGCTCGTGCCATTTGGGTGCGGAAGCGGATGCTCCCCTGTGAGAATAAACTCTCTTCCAGAACGCGAAGTTATGCGAACCATGTGCTCTGGCGCGACGTGCTTCGAAAACGCAGTAACTTTCGCCAATTCAAATTTTTTAGTCGTCGGGTTGAGCGCGAGCGTGGAGTATTTGCTGCTCGTTGCGAAGACGTTTCCGAAAGCGTCGGCTTTTGGGTTTG
>JBFMAP010000161.1:0-2333 GCA_040755655.1 Microcaldota archaeon | reverse complement strand
GTTGATAGGATTCTGGAGAAGCATGAAAGCGCGGAGCGCGAGAGGGTCGGCGAAATTACCAAACTGCTGAAGAGCGTGGAAAGCGGGCTGCGCGCGGTGAGGAGGGGCGTTGGCGGGAGGGTCGTGGACGCGCTCTCCACGAAAGTTGAAAGGGTCGGGGAGAAGCACTTCCGCGAGGCAGAGAAAATAAAAACGGACAAGGAGGGAGCGCTCAGGGAAATCAAAGAGGCGATCAGGAGAAAGGAGGGCGAGGGCGGAAAGGAGAAGGAGTGGGACGGCACGTAAATTATTATATTACTATCATCAATTCTAACATCAATTAGCATCAGCCGAGTTCCGAGGTGTATTCATGGGCAATATTCTTTGGCTTAAGGAGATACATAAAGAAGATGTGGGAATCGTCGGGGGGAAGGGCGCGAACCTTGGCGAGATGGCGAACGCAGGGCTTCCTGTGCCGCCTGCGTTCGTGGTCACGAGCGGGGCTTATTTCGAGTTCGTAAGAGTGAACGGGCTTGACGCGAAGATAAGGGAGTTCACGGCAGGGCTCAACGCGCGCGACAACGCGAAACTGAACGAGGCGTCGGAGAGGATAAAGGGCGCGATAATTGAGGCGCAGATGCCTGCGGACATACGCGCGGACATAATGAAATCGTACAACAATTTGTGCGGAGTGATGATACCCACCCCCGAGCAGGAGGTCTACGTCGCGGTGAGGAGTTCCGCGACAGCAGAGGATTTGCCTGACGCGAGTTTCGCAGGCCAGCAGGCGACGTTTCTGAATGAAAAGGGAGGGGAGAACGTCGCTGTCGCAGTCCAGAAGTGCTGGGCGTCCCTTTTCGAGCCTCGCGCAATCTTCTACCGCGCGGAGAAAGGCTACGACCACTTGAAAGTGGGAATCGCAGTCGTAGTGCAGGAGATGATACAGGCAGAGCGCTCGGGAGTGATGTTCACGGTGGACCCTGTAAGCAATGACGCATCGAAAATTGTCATAGAGTCGGCGTACGGGCTTGGCGAGATAGTCGTTTCAGGCTCTATAACGCCTGACAGGTATACGGTGAAAAAGGAGAATCTCGAGATTGTCGAGAAGGACGTGGTCGCGCAGACGTGGATGATTACGAAAACCGACAAGGGGAACGAACATGTGGAAATTAAGGATGAGTTTCAGGATAAACAGAAAATTAGTGATGAAGAGATAAACCAGCTCGCGGAGATTGGAAGGAACATCGAGGAGCACTACGGAAAGCCGCAGGACATTGAGTGGGCGACGAGCGAGGGGAAAATCTACATCGTGCAGAGCAGGCCCATAACCACTTTAAAGATGGCCGCGCCTGCGAGGGCAGAGGAGGCGGGAGAGGAGAGGAGGGAGGTGGGTGGAGTGGGCGGAGAGATACCTGTCGACAAGGCGGAGATAATACTTCGCGGGCTGGGCGCGAGCCCTGGAATAACGACCGGGAAGGTGAAGTTCATACCGACCCCGAAAGACATTGATAAGATGGAGGATGGGGCGGTTCTCGTGACTGACATGACCACTCCTGACTTCGTGCCTGCGATGAAGAAGGCGTCCGCGATAGTAACCAATGCGGGCGGGGCGACGTGCCACGCGGCAATAGTTTCGCGCGAGTTGGGAATTCCGTGCGTAGTGGGGACGAAATACGCGACGCAGAAATTGATTGAGGGGCAGACAATCAGCGTTGACGCGCACCGCGGGATAATCTACAACGGCGCTGTCGCGCTCAAGAAAAAGGAAGCGAAGGAGGAGGCAGGCGTGATGGTCGCGCGCGCAGGTTCGCCTGTCACAGGGACGAAAATTTACGTTAATCTGGGCGAGCCAGAGCTCGCTGACAAGGTCGCGAGCCTGGATGTTGATGGCGTGGGGCTGCTGCGCGCGGAGTTCATGATTGCCGGCATAGGCGAGCACCCGCGCAAGATGATGGAGGAGCACCGGGAGCAGGAGTTCGTTGATAAACTGGCAGAAGGGATGCGCACGTTCGCAGCCGCGTTCTACCCGCGCCCTGTCGTCTACCGCGCGACCGATTTCAAAACCAACGAGTACAGGAACCTGAAGGGCGGGGAGAAGTACGAGCCTGAGGAGGCGAACCCGATGATGGGCTACAGGGGATGCGCGCGGTACATTGCGGAACCTGATGTGTTCAAACTCGAACTGCTCGCGATGAAAAAGGCGCGCGAGGAGTACGGGATGAAGAACCTGTGGCTCATGATTCCGTTCGTGCGCAGGATTGGGGAGATTCGCGCGATAAAGGAAATTCTGAAGGCGAACGAGATTCACCACACGCGCGATTTCAAACTCTGGATTATGGTAGAGGTGCCGAGCA
>JBFMAP010000160.1:0-2342 GCA_040755655.1 Microcaldota archaeon | reverse complement strand
GGGGCCGCGCCCTCGATGGTTTTGATTTGTTCCGCCAGTCGCCGGGCCAGCAGGTCGCCGCGCTGGATGATGCCGATGAGGACCAGGCGGCAGGGGCGCGCACCAGAGGGAGGACTTTCCAAACAAAAACGACGCGTGGCTCAAGCATATCGTGATTAAGGGGGACGAGGTAAGTTATGCTGGTGTTTGAATGGCCATTGATTACGCTGGAGAAATAAGAGAACTTGCTGAAGAAATGAAGGCGCTCATACTCGCGCACAACTACCAGAGGCCGGAAATACAGGACGTGGCTGACTTCGCCGGCGATTCTCTTGACTTGTGCCTGCGCGCGTCCGAGGCTGGAAAGGACTTTGATTACATTTTATTCTGCGGCGTTGATTTCATGGCTGAGACCGCGAACATAATCACCGGAAAAAAGGTTTTGATTCCTGATTTGCGCGCGCGGTGCCCGATGGCGGGAATGCTGGGCGCGAAAAGTCTGAGGGAGGCGAAGAGGGAGCATCCTGGCGCAGGCGTCGTTCTTTACATAAACACGCTCGCAGAGGCAAAGGCAGAAGCAAACGTAATCTGCACGTCCTCGAACTGCGTCGATGTGATAGGTTCGCTGGAGCAGGACGAGATTTTGTTCGGGCCAGATATGAACCTCGCGTGGTACGCGGCGCAGCGCTCGCGCAAGAAAATAATCCCGGTCCCTCCTGACGGGCACTGCATCGTTCACAAACTCCTCATCCACGAGGAGGACGTGCTCGCGCTCAAGGATGCGCATCCACATGCGGTCGTGCTCGCGCACCCTGAATGCAACCCCGCGGTTCAGAAGTTGGCGGACCACGTTCTCAGCACGAACGGGATGCTGAGGAAGGCGAAGGCGCTTCCTGAAAAGGAGTTTATCGTCGTGACTGAGGAGGGGCTCACGTATCGGATGAAAAAGGAGATGCCTGAAAAAAACTTCTACCCCATCGAGCACGCGGTGTGCGTGAACATGAAGAGGCACACGCTGGAAAAGGCTTATCTCGCGCTCAAAAATAAATCGCCGGAAGTGAAAGTCCCGGAAGGCATCGCGGACAGGGCGAGGGGAGCAATTAAAAGGATGCTCGAGATAAAGCCTAAAATGTAAATGCGGGATGGTCGAATGCTCGTTGATAAAAAATTCGTTAAGAAAATATGGAAAACGCGCGAGCCGCGCTCGCACAAGGGGCAGAACGGAGCAATTCTGGTGGTGGGCGGGAGCAGGATGTATTTCGGCTCGCCAGCGCTCGTGGGCTTCGGCGCGCTGAGGGCAGGCGCTGACCTCGCCTATCTCCTCGTTCCCGAATATATTTCGCGCGTTGTTGCCTCCTATTCCCCTGATTTTATCGTGTGGGGCTACGAGGGCGAATATCTGAGCGAAAAGGCGCGCGCGTTATTTGATGAATTGAAGGAGCGCGCGGACGTGATGGTGATTGGAAACGGGCTCACGAAAAACAAAAGCGTGTTGGAAGTAGCTAGGAAGTTTGCGGGGGATTGGGAAAAACCGCTCATCATCGACGCGGACCTTATCGGTGTGAAGTTGAATTTGAAAAGCAGGAATGTTTTCTACACGCCGCACGTTGTGGAGTTCAAAAGACTGACGGGTAAGTTGCCCTCGGCTAGCACGAGCGAAAGAGCGCAGGAAGTTCTCGTGGCTGCAAGAAAGTTACGCGCGACTGTAATTTTGAAGGGCGCGGTCGATGTCATTTCAGATGGAAAAAATGTCGCGCTCAACAAGACTGGAAACGCAGGGATGACGCACGGCGGAACTGGCGACGTGATGGCCGGAGTGCTTGCTGCTTTTGTCGCGCAGAAATATTCGGATTTCAACGCCGCGTGCCTTGCCGCGCACGTTAATGGGCTTGCTGGAGACCTCGCTTTCAAAAAATTAGGGTATTCGCTGACTGCTTCTGACGTGCTCGCGAACCTGCCTGGCGCGATTTTATCTGTATCTTAGCATCGCGCCTATGCCGTGGAACCCGTGCAGAAATTGACTGCCCTCGCTCGTGTCAGGCGAGACCATTTCAAGGGGGATGTTTTTCTGCTCCGCGAGCTCGATGAGTTCGTCAGCAAGCTCCTTCTCCTCGAGAATCTTCATCTTTCCCCCGCACGAGCAGGATTCCTCTTTCGGATCTCGGGTTATTTTCTCCTCCTCGCGGCCGCAGTTCGGGCACTTAATTTTAATTTTCTTCCACTCAAGTCCCTCTGAGACAAGGAGAAGGCTCGCCTTGTTCGAGTTGAGCGCGTCCAAAACTTCCTTGTACCCATACGCTGCGAGCCCGTCCTTCGCGACCTCCTTAATGAACGCGTCTATGAGCGCCTTCTCCTTTATTGCC
>JBFMAP010000159.1:0-2343 GCA_040755655.1 Microcaldota archaeon | reverse complement strand
AAAAAAATAAAATGGCATCTAACACTCCAAGAAAAAGAGATCATGACGACTCCTGCCATCGCTAAAGACGGGACAATTTACATCGGCACGGTTTATGGTGTTTTTTATGCGGTAAATCCTGACGGAACTGTTAAATGGAGTTTTCAGACTGGAAAAGAACTTGGTTCTTCTGCTGCTCTTGGATCAGATGGAACAATCTATTTTGGATCAAGCAGTGGTATTTTCTACGCTTTGAATCCAGACGGGACAGAAAAATGGCATTATTCAGCATCCTCGATAGCATCTTCGCCAGCAATAGATAAAGACGGAACTGTTTACATTGGTTCCTGGGACGGAAAGCTTTACGCTTTTGGTAAAGCAGAGGAAGCAACTGGAGCAGAACCGGAAAAAGAGATAACTGAAGCAAAAACTGAAGAAGAAGTTGAGCAAAAAGAAGAAGCACAAAACATAGAAAGAGAAGAACCGCAACAATGGTTGGGGCTTTTTCAGAAAGTAATCGAATGGTTTATGAAGTTGTTTGGTTGAACTCTCAAAACATCTGTGAAGCTGCTCTCTACTGTTCTAACAACACTAATAAACAGCGGGTCCGAATGCTGGTCCGGATATCTTACACCGCATTTATTTTTTGTTTAACTCGCGCTAAATGAACATCCAGTTTTCTATGTTGCCTAGAAGAAGCACAAGTTGGGTTAGGTTCCTTTTCGCCTCGCTTTCTGGGAGGTCCGCGAGCGCGTGCGCAGCCTTCTCGCCGTACGCCTCTATCACGCCTTTCGTATACCCGAACGAGCCCAGGCGCGCGAGGAGGTCGTTCAATTCCCTCAGTTTCTCGTTGTCTATGCTTTTGTCCCCGAGCGCGCTCATTATGAACTCCCTCTGCTCCTCGTCGGCAACTCCGAGCGCGTGGAGCACCGGAAGCGTCATCTTCCCTTCTTTGAGGTCGTTGTGGGAGATTCCCTTGAAACCGCGCGAATATGAGGGGTTGTCGCTCGGGATGACGAAATCCATTAGGTCGTTCCTTATCTGCACTGCGATTCCGTAGTATTTCCCGAACTCCGAGAGTGCGCGCGCAGTTTTCTCGTCCGCGCGCGCGGCGAGCGCTCCGAGAAGTATGCAGTTCTGTATGAACGCGCCCGTTATTTTGTAGGTCCTGTCGAAATAGGTTTCCTCGCTTATTTGCTTGTGAGTGTTCATCTTCAAATCCGAGTACTGGCCGGAGTAGATGACGTAGTGCGTGTCGGTGAAGAGTTTGCTTATTTCCGCGAAATTCTCCATCTCGCTCGCGTCGTGAACCGCCTTTCCCGCGAGTTCGCGAAGGAGCATCCCCGCTATTATTGCGTTGTTATCGCCGTATTTTCTGTGAACCGTGATTTCGTTGTGGCGGAGGTCGCAGTTGTCGAAAACGTCGTCAATCACGTATGTGGAGATGTTCAGGAGTTCGACCGCTGTCGCGAGAGGAAGAACCGCCTCGAAATCCTTTCCCCCGCCGGCCTCGTAGCCCAGCCTAACTAGTGTGGGGCGGAGCATCGACGCGCGGTTGTTCTCGCCTACCTTTATTTTCGGGAGGTGCGCGACAACATCGTAAAGGCTAGGGTTCTCCGCGCGCAGGGGCTCTAGGTATTCGAGCATTTTGGGATTCACGCGCTCGGAGGTCTCGCGCATGAAGGAGTAGACTGAGGAAGTGAATTTCGTTTTTTTAGGGCTCACGCTAGCCCCGGATATTTCACCCATGTCAGCACCTTGGCCGCTTCACCTGCAGGTATTACGAATTCGGTAGATTTAAAATATTGGATTGAATTTTTTATCAAAATGGAAATATTTAAATAGTAGATTACGTATATGTTAAAATATGGCTGGAAATGGCGGGGTGGCGCTTGATTTGAAGGACAGAAAGATACTTTACGAGCTTGACCTTGACTCGCGCCAGAGCTTCTCGCGCTTGGGTAAGAAGGTTCGGCTTTCAAAAGAAGTCGTGAATTACCGAGTGAAGAGGCTGATGGAACTCGGCGTGATTAGGCAGTTTCATACAGTAATTAATGTGGGCAAATTGGGCTACACGAGTTTCCGTCTTTTCCTGAGGCTCGGGGGCGCGACGCCGGAGAAGGAGAGGGGAATTATCGAGTATTTGTTGAAGCAGAAAATCGTGATTTGGCTTGTGAGCGTGGAGGGAAACTGGGACTTGGTGATGTGGTGCTGCGCGCGGGATGTGGGGGAGTTGGGCGAATTTTGGAGGGAGTTGTTCGCGCGCTACGGCCAGTTTATCGAGGATAATTGGCTGTCCGTATGGAGCAAAGTTTGGTATTTCAGGCGCGCGTATCTCCTTGATAAGAAATTTGATAACACGCG
>JBFMAP010000158.1:0-2385 GCA_040755655.1 Microcaldota archaeon | reverse complement strand
CCACACGCGGGAGTTTCTCATTCTCGATGATAACGAGTTTGCGTTTCTCACGAAAGAGGGCGCGCGCATAGAAAGGGATGGAAAAAACATCGCGCGAAAGCCGATGAGAATCAGCTGGACTCCGGAGATGGCGCGCAAGGAAGGGTATGATTATTTCACGCTGAAGGAGATTCACGAGCAGCCGCGCACAATCACTGATACATTGATGGACGAGAAATCCATCGATGAGGTTGCAGAGTTCGCGCGCAGGTTTTCAAGGATTGAGGTCGTCGCGTGCGGGACTTCGTATCACGCGGGGATGGTTTTCAAGCACCTCGTGCAGAAATTCGCGCGCATCCCCTGCGAAACCATCATCGCATCAGAATACAAATACGCGCCTGTTACCGACTCGAAGACGCTCGTGCTCGCAATCAGCCAGTCAGGCGAGACCGCGGACACGCTGACTGCGGTGAAGGAGGCGAAGGGGAGGGGGGCGCGCGTGCTCGCGCTCGTGAACGTCCTCGGGAGTTCGCTCAGCCGCGAGGCTGACAGGGTTTTCTACACGCACGCAGGCCCTGAAATCTCCGTGGTTTCCACAAAAGCATTTACGTCGCAACTCGCCGCGCTCGCGCACGTGGCTTTCGAGCTCGCGGACAAGAAGGAGATGATTGAGCATCTGAGGACTATCCCAAATGTGGTTGAGGAAGTTTTGAAAAATGAAAACGAAATTAAGGAACTCGCGCGCAAACTTAAGGAGAAGAACGATTTCTTCTTCATCGGGAGAGGAATCTCGCATCCTACGGCGATGGAGGGCGCGCTCAAATTAAAGGAGATTAGTTATTCGCACGCTGAAGCATACCCCGGGGGGGAACTGAAACACGGACCCCTCAGCCTACTTGAGAAGGGCGTCCCTGTCGTGGCGATCGCGCCCAACGATGAAACGAAACCGAAGATGCTCGGGAACATAAAAGAATGCAAGGCGCGCAGCGCCCTGCTCATCGCGCTCTCTGACTCGGATGAAATTCTCAATGAGGCGGACCTGAAGATAAAAATGCCGAGCAACATCGCGCCGGAGCTCACGCCAATCGTTTACACAATCCCGCTGCAACTCCTCGCGTACCACATCGCCACGATGCGCGGGCTGGATCCGGACAAGCCCAGAAACCTCGCGAAGAGCGTGACTGTCGAATGAGTGAAAGTGATTGCATGAAGATAAAACACGAAACCGAAATAAGCAGGATAGAAAACAAGATACGCGAAAGCCTTAGGGAGCAACTGTTTAGGATAAAGAAATGGCTCGGCGGGACCGAGGAGGCAGAGGATTTCCTGCACGAGATGGACAGGTACGTGCTGGGCAATTTTCTTACAACGGTAAGCGTGATGTACTCGCCTTACCAGCGCGACAAGGGCAGCGACGAGTGGTACCAGGACCTCTGGGACCTGTACGGCGCCCTCGGGAGGTATCTGTTCACCGCGGCGAAAATAAGGCACAAGTTGAAGCACCTCAAGGAAAAGGAGATAGGCGTTTTCCAGGAGGAGATGTGGAACCTGCTCAGGATGTCGAAATACGAGAACCTGATCGTGCGGGACGGCGTGAGGGATTTCAACAAAAAACTTTCCGAGATAGAGGAATTTTTCGAGAGGACCGAGACGAAGAGCGTCCTCGAGAAGGCGGAGAAAAGGAAGTAGGCTGTTTTTTGCGTTTGGGGCTTGGCCATGGAAATGAAAAATGAAATCAGAGAGGGCCTCGCGCGCATCCTCCTTGAGAAGGGCGTTTTCTTCAACCCCGAGATGGAATTGTGCAGAGATATTTCCTCCCTTGCAGTGGGGGCGCTCGGCGAGAAGTTGAGTGTGTGCGATGGATGCTGCGCTGCTGGGGTGCGCGGCATCCGCTATAAACTCGAGAATAAAAATGTCGCGCGCGTTGAGTTCGTTGATTTGAGCGAGAGGGCGTGCAAACTCGCGAGGAAAAACATAAAATTGAACAGGTTGCGCGCGTGTTCTGTTCATTGCGGGGACCTGAATTTATTTTTATATAAGAAAAATTTTGATTTGCTGGAGATTGACCCTTTCGGCTCCCCTGTCCCGTATTTATACGCGGCGCTCCGCTCGTTTGCGCGCGTGAAAGAGGGAATTCTCTCGGTAACCGCAACGGATATGGCTGTGCTGTGCGGCGCGCATCCGGGCGCGTGCCTCAAGAACTACCAGGCGCGCCCAATCGATAATGAATTCTGCCACGAACTCGCGGCGCGCATTTTAATTGGAAAAATAGCGCGCACCGCAAGCGAATTTAATTTGGGGATAGGGCCGCTTCTCACCCTCTCGCACCAGCATTTCATAAAAATATTTTTGAGAGTAAGGAAAGGGGCGAAGCACGCTGTTGAGTCGATGCGCGCGCTCGGCTAC